>JAPUJA010000365.1 GCA_027296525.1 Pseudomonadota bacterium
GCGGCGTCAGATTGTCGAAAGGGACCTTGTGCTTGACCTTTTCCGGCGTCTCCAGGTTGATCTGATTGACCTTGAGGAGCGCAAAATAGCGTTCCCCGTCCTTGGGCGAGCGGATCTGGCCGGCGATCGTATCGCCCGTGCGTAAGCTAAAACGCCGGATTTGGCTGGGCGAGACATAGATATCGTCCGGACCGGGTAGATAATTCGCATCAGGCGCGCGCAGGAAACCGAAGCCATCCTGGAGGGTTTCGAGCACACCGGAGCCGAAGATGGCCGTGTCGTTGCGCGCGAGCTGCTTGAGGATCCCGAACATGAGATCCTGCCGGCGCAGCACGCTCGCATTCTCCACCTGCAATTCCTCGGCGTAGGCCAGGAGATCGGTCGGCGACTTTTGCTTAAGTTCCTCAAGATTCATGATAAATAGGCCGTAAGCTGAAAGGGAGATCCGAAGACCGTCCTGGGATTTCGGGCATTCGAGAGGCGGGAAAAACCCGAACCCAGAGATGTCGTGGAAGGATTTGGGGCTTGAGAGGCCCCCCGGAAGACCAGCCGTAACAGTGGTCGGTTAATAGATGGTTATCCAAACCGGGGGTGCAAGTCAAATTCCAATTTTTCAGGCGGCTAGAAGGGCTTGACCACTGCAAACACGACGATCCCGATCATGAGCACGGTCGGCACCTCGTTGGCCCAGCGGTAGAAGCGCTCGGAATGCCGGTTTTGGTTCTCCTCGAAGTGATGGCGCCAGCGCGCGAGCAGGCCATGGTAGCCCGCGAGCGGCGCCAGAAGCCCAAGCTTCGCATAGATCCAGCCCCCGCCCCAGTCGATGATGCCGGGCAGGGCCATGAGCGTGATGCCGAGCGCGAAAGAGAGGATCATCGCCGGGTTGATGATGGCCCGGAGGAGACGCCGTTCCATCAGCTTGAAGCGCTCGGACTCCGCGGAGCCGGCCGCCACCTGGCAATGATAGACATACAGACGGGGCAAGTAGAACATCCCCGCCATCCAGGCGATCACCGCGATGATGTGAGCGGCCTTGAGCCAGAGATAGGCATCGTTGGACATCGCGAGACTCCCCTCAGCCGCCGAGCGCGCAGAGGGCGAACGATCCCGGGCAGAGACGCCCCCCGCCGGCCGGGCGCACGGCACCCGGCTCAGCGTCGAGCGCTTCGCGCACAATCTCGGCCAAGGCGGCGATGAAACCGAGATCGCTCCCCAGAGCCGGCACGCGAATATATTGCGGCACGCCCGCCTCTCGCGCGAGCTTATGGTAGGTAATGTCGAGCTCGACCAGGGTCTCCGAATGCTCGGAGACGAAGGCGATCGGCGCGATCACGAGCGGGCAACCATGCGCGCCGGCGCGCCCGATCTCCTCGTCCGTGTAGGGCCCAATCCATTCGAGGGGCCCAACGCGGCTTTGATAGCAAACGGCCCAGTCGAGATCGGGCCGGGCGAGCCGCTCGATGATCGCGGCCGCCGTCTGTTCGACCTGCCACTGATAGGGGTCGCCTCCGGCAATGATCTTCTTGGGCAGCCCGTGAGCGGACAAGAGCAGCCGCGGCGCACCTTCGGTGACGGCATCGAGCGCCTCGGCGATGAGGCGCGTCTTGGCCTCGATCAAACGCTCCTGAACCGGATAGCAGCAGATCGTCTTGGTCGGCGCATCGAGGCCCGCCGCCGCCGCCGCCCGCGCCCAGTCGGCAAGCGAGGAGCCGCTCGTCGTGGTCGAGAACTGGGGGTAGAGCGGAAGGAGTATCACCTCGTCCGGCTCAAAGGCCTTCACCTCGCCCGCAACCACCCCGCTCATCGGATGCCAATAGCGCATGGCGACGAAGGCGCGCACCTCGCCGATCCCTTGAAGCGCGGCCTCGAGCGCGCCCGCCTGCTCGTTCGTGAGTTCGAGAAGCGGCGAGCAACCCCCGATCTCGGCATAGATTGCGCGCGTCACTGGCGCGCGCCGGCGTGAGATCAGCGTTGCAATCAGCCAGCGGATTGGACCCGGCGCGCCGATGATCGCCGGATCGTTAAACAGGTTGAACAGAAACGGACGAACGGCCTCCGGCCGATCCGGTCCGCCCAGATTGAAGAGGACGACAGCTACACGCGCCATGGCTGAAGAGTGCTCGAAACCACCGCTCCGATCCAGAGAACCTAAGGTTGGCCCCGCACGAGCGCGACGAGACGCTCGACATTCTCCAGAGGCGTGGCGGGAAGAATCCCGTGACCGAGGTTGAAGATGAAGGGCCCGCCGCCGAGCGTCTCCAGGATCGAGCACGCCGCGTCTTCCATACCCGCGCCCCCGACGAGCAGGCGATAGGGGTCGAGATTGCCCTGGAGCGCGGCGTGCGGCTGAAGCGCCGCCGCCGCCCACGGACAGGGCACCGTCGGATCGATTGCGATGCCGTCCACCCCGACCTCGGCACCATAGCGCTCATAAGAGAGCCCCGCACCGCGCGGAAAGCCGATCATTAGCACGCGCGGCACGACGTCCTTCACACGGCGCACGATTTCCTTCGCGGGCGCGATGCACCAGCGGGCGAAGTCATCCGGAGGCAGCAACCCCGCCCAACTGTCGAACAGCTGCAGAGCTTCCGCGCCGGCGCGGGCCTGTGCAATCAAATACTCCGCCGTTGCCTCAACCAACCGCTCGATCAGTTGAGCAAAGCCCTCAGGATCCTCGAACGCCCAGCCCTTCGTCCGCCCAAAATCGCGACTCCCACCACCATCGACCATGTAGCAGGCGACGGTCCAGGGCGCGCCCGCAAAGCCAATCAAGGCGGGGCCGTCGGCAAGCGTCTTAGCGAGGCCGCGCACGGCCTCATAGACCGGCTCAAGATGCGCATGGAAGCGGTCCGGCTCGTATCGTGGATTTGACGTCACATCTTCCAGGGGATCGTGTCTGGGCCCCTCGCCTTCCACGAAGCTGACGTTGCGTCCAAGCGCATCGGCGACCACGAGAAT
>JAPUJA010000366.1 GCA_027296525.1 Pseudomonadota bacterium
GGCAACGTCATCGACCCGCTCGAGTTGATCGACGCTTACGGGGCCGATGCCTTGCGCTTCACGCTCGCCGCCATGGCCGCTCAAGGGCGCGACATCCGTCTTTCCGAGAAACGGGTCGAGGGCTATCGCAACTTCGCGACCAAGCTCTGGAACGCGGCTCGTTTCTGCGAGATGAACGAATGCTTGCCGCGCGAAGGCTTCGATCCCGCCGTTTCCCGGCTCACGTTGAACCGGTGGATCGTCGGCGAGCTCGCCGAGCTTGGCGGCGAGCTCGACCGTGGGCTCGAAGCGTTCCGTTTCAACGACGCGGCCAACGCGATCTACCGCTTCACCTGGGGGAGCTTCTGCGACTGGTATCTCGAATTGATCAAACCGATCTTGTACGGCCCCGACGGGCCGGAGAAGGATGAGGTGCGCGCGACCGCCGGATGGGCACTCGGAGAGATCGTCAATCTGCTCCACCCCTTCATGCCGTTCATCACCGAGGAGCTCTGGGCCCGGCTGGGCCCGAAGGGAGCGGCGCCGCTCATTCGCGCGCCCTGGCCCGAGCTTGATGGGTCGCTCCGCGACCCCCAGGTGAACGAGGAGATAAGCTGGATCGTCCAGTTGATTTCGGAGGTTCGCACGGTGCGCGCCGAGATGAACGTGCCGGCGGGCGCGCGCATCCCGCTCAAGCTCAAGGGTCTGAGCGAGCGGCAATCGGCCTGGCTCGCCAGCCATCGCGAGGCGATCGTCGCGCTTGCGCGGCTTGAGTCCGCGGAGGCCGACGAGGGCCCCGTCCCGAAGGGTTCGGTGCAGCTCGCGCTCGACGAGGCGAGCGCCGTGTTGCCGCTTTCGGGTATCGTGGACCTTGCCAAGGAGCAGGAACGCCTGGCAAAGGAACTCGACCGCCTCGACGGCGAGATCGGCAAGCTCGATGCGAAACTCGCGAACGCGAAATTCATCGCCAAGGCGCCGGTCCATGTCGTCGAGAAGCAGCGCGAGCGACGCGCCGAGGCGGCCCAAGCCCGCACCCGGCTTAAGGACGCGCTTGCCCGGCTCGAGCCGTAGAAACGCGTGCGGCGCGGCTTTTGCGGCCAGATCCGCGGCCGGCCCGGCGGTCATGGGAGATGACGTTGGAGCGGATAGACCTTCGGCAACGACTCCGGCACCTTTATGATCCGGAGCCCGGGAGCCTCCAGCTCGTCGAGGTGCCGAGGATGAACTTCGTCGCGATCGAGGGCGCGGGCGAGCCGAGCGCCGCGCCCGAATTCCGAGAGGCGATTGAGACGTTGCGTTACCTCTCCTTCGCTCTCATCTTCAACCTGCGCGAGCGGCGGCCCGATCTCAACTACGCCGTCATGCCGTTCGAGGCCCTGATCTGGCAAGACGAGCCGGCGGCGGGCGGATGGAAGTGGCAGGCGATGGTGCTGCAGCCCGACGACGTGACCCGGGAATTCTTTGCCGAGACGACAGCCGAGGTCATCGAGAGCAAGATGGGAAAGGCGATCGGCGGGGCGCGCTTCGTGAGCGTCGAGGAAGGTCTTGCGGTGCAGACCCTTCATCAAGGCGGATTCGACGACGGCGGGCGAACGGCGCGCGAGATGCAAGCATTCATCGAGCGCGAAGGGTACGAGCCCGCAGGCGTGCATCACGAGATCTACCTGAATGACCCGCTCCGCACGCGGCTTGAGCGCAGGCGCACGATCCTGCGTCAGCCCGTGCGGGCGCAAAACAGTCGAGCACAGGAAGGAGATGGTTCATGACCGTGACATTCGACAAGTCGAAGCTTCCGAGCCGCCACGTCACGGAGGGCCCCGAACGCGCGGCCCAACGCTCCTACTACTACGCGATGGG
The DNA here is from genome assembly GCA_027296525.1 of Pseudomonadota bacterium. Classification (GTDB taxonomy): domain Bacteria; phylum Pseudomonadota; class Alphaproteobacteria; order UBA828; family JAPUJA01; genus JAPUJA01. Next base: position 1,837 of record JAPUJA010000366.1, read on the forward strand.
CTTGACGGAGGAGCAGATCCACCGTCCCCTCGTCGGCGTGGTCACCACATGGAACGAGGCGGCGCCGTGCAACATCTCGCTCTCGCGCCAGGCCCAATCGGCCAAGAGGGGGGTCGCCGAAGCGGGCGGAACGCCCCGCGAGTTCACGACGATCACGGTCACCGACGGCATCGCGATGGGGCATCAGGGCATGAAGTCGTCGCTCGTCTCGCGCGAGGTTATCGCCGATTCGGTCGAGCTCACGGTGCGCGGCCACTGCTACGACGCGATCGTCGGGCTCGCGGGTTGCGACAAATCGCTGCCCGGACTGATGATGGCGATGGTCCGGCTCAACGTGCCCTCGGTCTTCATGTATGGCGGCTCCATCCTGCCCGGCCGGTTCCGCGGCAAGGACGTGACCGTGCAGGACGTGTTCGAGGCGATCGGCAAATACAGCACCGGCGAGATGGACCTCAAAACCCTGCACGAGCTCGAGTGCGTTGCTTGCCCTTCGGCCGGCTCCTGCGGCGGCCAGTTCACGGCCAACACGATGGCCTGCGTCTCCGAGGCCATCGGGCTCGCGCTTCCCGGTTCGTCCGCCGCGCCGGCGCCTTACGAGGACCGCGACCGCTTCGCGGTGGACTCAGGCCGGGCGGTCATGAAGCTGTTGAAGGAAAACATCCGCCCGCGCGACGTCGTGACGCGCGAAGCCCTGGAGAACGCGGCGACCGTCGTGGCGGCGACCGGCGGCTCGACGAATGCGGGGTTGCATCTTCCCGCGATCGCCCATGAATGTGGGATCACCTTCGATCTCGACGACGTCGCCGAGGTGTTCCGGCGCACGCCCTATATCGCCGATCTCAAGCCGGGTGGCCGGTATGTCGCGAAGGACGTTTACGAGATCGGCGGGGTGTCGGTGATCTTGAAGGCGCTCCTCGACGGGGGCTATCTCCACGGCGACTGCTTGACGGTTTCAGGGGCCACGATGGCCGAGAATCTGAGCGCCGTCGTCTTCCCGAACGATCAGGACGTGGTGCGGCCCACGAGCGATCCGCTCTCGCCCACGGGCGGGGTCGTGGGGCTCAAGGGCAATCTCGGGCCCGAGGGAGCGATCGTGAAGGTCGCCGGCCTCACGCGTCTCAGCCATGAGGGTCCGGCCCGCTGCTTCGACAGCGAGGAGGCGGCGATGGCGGCCGTGCTCGCGCGCAATTACGGCGCGGGCGATGTGATCGTCATCCGTTACGAGGGCCCGAAGGGCGGCCCCGGCATGCGCGAGATGCTGGGCGTCACCTCGGCCATCTACGGCCAGGGCATGGGCGACAAGGTGGCGCTCATCACCGACGGTCGGTTCTCGGGCGCGACGCGCGGCTTCTGCATCGGCCATGTCGGGCCGGAAGCCGCCGTCGGCGGCCCGATCGCTCTCTTGGGGGACGGCGACGTCATCAAGATCGATGCCGAGGCCGGAACCCTCGAGGTCGCGCTTTCGGATGCCGAGCTCGAGGCGCGGCGGAAAGCTTGGCGCGCGCGCGCGACCGACTACCGCTCCGGAACGCTCTGGAAGTTCGCGGCCCTCGTCGGGCCCGCCTATTCGGGCGCCGTGACTCATCCGGGCGCCCAGGCGGAGAGCCACGTCTACGCGGATATCTGACGCGCCGGGCTAGGACAGGGTCTCGGCCGCGTAGAGCGCCTGGAAGAAGCGGAAGAACTTCTCGTCCGCGCCGGTCGCGCTTTCCATGACGCGCGTCTCGGCCGCGTGGCTCACGATTCCGATCTCGCCACGCTCCTTCCAGATGAAGGTGGGAATGAGGATCGTTCCCTCGTCGAGCTCGCAGCGCCCGAGCGCCCGGCGCGCCGGCACCTCGGGCTTGAAATCGAGGCTCGCCGTCAGGCTGAAGCTGAAGCGCCCCTCGCAATAGTTCTCGATCGCCGCAAAGAAGGCGGCGACGGCCTTCGAGACCTCGAGCCAGTCCTTGTCGCGGATGACATACATCGCGCCCACGCTGTAGTCGTCGGTCCAGCTGTGATCGGCGTCGCGGAAAAGCCCGCCCGCTTCGGACGGCGCCAAATAGCGGAAGTCCTCGAGCCCCGCCATGCTCAGGATCTTCTTCATGACCTCGACGTCTTCCGCCTCGGTGCTCGGCGACTCGCCCGCTTCGTCTTCGGTGAGAGACTCCGGGATCGACGGCGCGCGGATTGCGGTAAGTTCATGCTCCACCACGCACTCCTCGAGGCGCTTGAGCGCCGCCCGCGTCTCCAGCAGCTCGAAGGAGAGGCGCTCCTCGTCGGTCTCGATGTCGAGTGTTCGACCGTCACTGAGCATCTCGATCAGCTCGCGCCCCTCGGGGAAGGGCACGACGGCGATGCGTGCGCTCAGCACATCGGCCCAGCGCCATCCGATCTCGGTGTAGTCGACCCGCATATGGAGTGCGAGCGCTTGTCCGACACGCAGATTCCAGCGCTCGGACGCGAGCGCCACGGTAAAGGTCTTGTCCGTCGAGAGCGAGAAGGAAAGGTCATAGCCGTTCGAGTAGCGCGCGCGGATGGCGCAGTAGAAGAATTCTTCACCGGCCTCGTCATAGCGCGCCTCGCCGGACCACGGGCCCACCTGAAAACGCTCGGCGGCCCCGGCCGTGGAGGGGATCAGAACGAGAAGAGCAAGGAAGGCGGCAAGCTGTTTGATCGTCGATTCTCCCGGAACCCGAATCACGGGCGAGAGCTTACAGTCATGGAATCATAAATGTCACGGCGCAGGCGAGAGATAAATTTCGAGCCCCCCGCGCGCCCCACGTACGCGCCGGCCGTCAGGAATAGGACTCGGGCTGTAAGAGCGACTGGATCATGTTGAAGTACCGGTCATCGGCTTGCGACGCGCCGAACAGGGCTTGCTCGTCGGACAGGTGGGTGACGATCGTCACGAGGTCGCCGTCCTTCCACATCAGCGAAGGCAGTATGACGTTGCCGTCCGTGTACATGCAGCGTCCGGCTCCACGGCGCGCGGGCACGTCGGGCGTGATGTAAGCGTCCTGGACACCGTAGCTGAAGGCGCCGCCGGAGTCGTCGCAATATTCTTCGGCCAGTATGAAAAAGAAGGAGAACAGATTCGCGCCGCGCTCGCCGTCGGCGTCATCGATGATGTACATGGCGCCGGTGGTTTCGCCATCACTCCAGACGGCGTCCGCGTCACTGAACATGCCGGTTTCAGTCTGTGGATCGACGTACCAGAAGTCGTCGAGACCGGACATGGCGAGGAGTCCCATGACCGTTTCGATGAACTCACGGTCGACGGGTGCGGAATAAGCTGGGTCCGTTCCGGTGGGATAGGCCGGGTCCGGCCCGGCGAATGGATTGTCGCGGAAGGGTTCGACCGTGGCGAAGGGATTTTGCGCGTCGACCTCGGCGGCCATGGAGATCTCGACGCATCTCTCCAAGCGCGGCAGCGCCTCGAATGTGTTCTTGAGATCATAGGTGAACACGTCCTGGGCCGTTTCGATGGACAGGTCCCGACCGCTGCGTAAGGTGTCAATGAGCCAGCGCTCGTGCTCGAAAAGGATCCAGATGACGTCCTCGCTCGCGGCATTCGCCTGTTGCTGGCCCAAGTCGATGTCGTCGACCCAAACATAGACCGGATAGGATGCGCCGGCATCGAGCCGCCAGGCGTCGTTTCCAACGCCGATCGTGAACACCCCATCGCCCGAAAGGGCGAAGTAGAGATCGTGACCGCCGCTGTAGCTCGCGAACATGCCACAGTTGAGAAATTCGTTGCTGGCCTCGTCATAGATGGCTTCCCCGTACCAGGCCTCGACCTCGAACTGATCCGAGGCGGCCAGGCTCGACGCGGGTGCGAGCGCGACGGCGAAAAGGAATGCGGCGAGGAGTCGTTTCATGTTAGCGGCCTTTGATTGCCCCGGAACACCCTAGGGCGAAAGGGGTAAATGGCCGGTTAACCGCAATCTTGCGATAGAGGTAAACGGCAGGTTAACGGGAAAGGTGGTGGACCCCTGAGCCGATCCCGTTAGACTTAGTCGTCGAGCGGCCGTCGTCATCGAGCATCCAGCAATCCAGGCCCCTCCATGCGCATCGCCATCGGCGGCTTCGAGCACGAGACGAACACTTTTGCGCCGGTCGAGGCGGCCTATGCCGACTTCGAGCAGGCCGATGCCTGGCCCCCTTTGAGCCGCGGCGATGCGCTCTTCGAGGCGCTCGCCGGGATCAACCTCCCCATGACGGGCTTCATAGAGGAGGCCGAGGCGCAGGGCCACGAGCTCGCGCCGCTCCTGTGGTGCTCGGCCGTGCCCTCGGGCCCTGTGACGGAAGATGCCTTCGAGCGCATCAGCGCCATGCTGCTCGAGGATCTCGAGCGCCACGACCCCTATGACGCCGTCTATCTCGACCTGCACGGCGCGATGGTGAGCGAGCATCTTGAGGACGGGGAAGGGGAGTTGCTCCGGCGTGTGCGCGCGCTCGTGGGGGATAGGCCGATCGTCGTGAGTCTCGATCTGCACGCCAACGTGACCGAGGCGATGGTGGGGTTAAGCTCCGCGCTCATCGCCTTTCGCACCTACCCCCACGTCGACATGGCCGCGACCGGCAAGCGCGCCGCGCGCGAGCTCGCGCGCCAAGGTGCGCCGGGCGCGAAGACCTTCACGGCGTTCGAGAAGCTTCCGTTCCTGATCCCGATCAATTGGGGATGCACATCGATCGAACCCGGCCGTTCGCTCTACCGCCGGCTCGAGGCGCTCGAAGGGGGCGAGGTCGCGAGCCTCTCCTTCGCGGCGGGCTTTCCGCTCGCGGATATTCACGGCTGCGGCCCTTCGGTCATGGCCTACGGCGTCTCTAAGGCGGCGGTCGAGGAGGCGGCCGGAGCGCTCCTTGAGGCCATCCTTGCGCGCGAGGGCGATTATCACGGCCGGATCTATTCGCCGGACGAGGCGGTGGTCGCGGCGATGGCGATGAAGGGGCCGGTCGTGCTCGCCGACACTCAGGACAATCCCGGAGGCGGCGGCAATTCGGACACGGTCGGTCTCTTGGAGGCGCTTGTGCGAAACGACGCAAAGGATGCCGTCCTCGCCATTCTCTACGACCCTGAAGCCGCGGCCCAAGCGCACGCCGCGGGCGAAGGCGCGGTCATCACGACAGGGCTTGGCGCGAGGTCGGGCTTCGCCGGCGAACGGCCGTTCGAGGGCGATTTCCGCGTCGAGAAAATCACCGACGGGCGCTTTACGGCCACCGGGCCCATGTATCGCGGAAGCCGCGTGCAGATCGGGCCGATGGCGTTGCTCAGAGTCGAGTCGCCCGGCCGGAGTGGCGTCGGGATCGTCGTCGCGTCACGCAAGTTCCAGGCGGCGGATCGCTCGATCTTCCGCCATGTGGGGATCGACCCGGCGGAGAAGCAGATCCTGGCGCTCAAGAGCTCGGTGCATTTCCGCGCCGACTTCGAGCCGATCGTCTCCGAGATCCTGATCGTCGAGGCACCGGGTCCGAACCTCGCCGACAACGCGAAGATCCCGTTCAAGCAGCTACGCGAAGGGGTCCGCGTCGCGCCTCTCGGGAAACCTTTCAAGCGTCAAAAGGTCGCCGCCGAAAGCTGAAGAACGGCTTTTCGACGCTATTGCGAGGTCCCGGCGGTGCCTTTGCCGACACGCGCGGGCATGGTGCGGTTGACGAGATAGAGCCCGGCGAGCAGGAGGACCAACGCGCTCCACACCCAGAGCGAATGCCTCTCGTCGAAGATCACGATCCCGGCGGCGAGCACCATCGGTGTTCCGATAAAGGCCCAGCACGCAAAGAACACCGGACCGGCGAGGCGCACGCATTCGAAGCCGACATACCAGAAGAACGCGTTGCCCGCCATGAGGGTCACGACCGTCCAGTCGATCCTCAGGAAATCGCCTTCGAACCACCACCACTCGCCGGTCGCTGCCATCACGGGCAGCATCAAGAGTGCGGCGAAGAGGAGCATCCCGAAGGTGAGCGAAACGGAATCCACCGCGGGCGGGCGGCGGATTGCGTTCCAGCTGCCCCAGGCGGCCCATGCCATGGGCGCGACGAGGCCGAGCGCCGCCCAGGGAAGCATGTCCGGCGAAGGCAGGCTCGCCTCCGGGATCGCGATGAGCAGAAGGCCCGCGACCCCGAGAAACAGGCCGAGGAACCGTAAGGTTCGGAAGCGCTCGATGAGCAGAACGAGCGCGAACAGATAGGCGAAACCGGGTTCGAGCATCAGGGAAAGGCTCAAGATCCCGACCGGCACGCGCGGTGCGGCGAAGAGCAGGGCGATGTAGGGGATGCAGACGCTGAGCGAGCCGGAGACCAGGTAGAACCGAATATGCCGCCAGCTCATCGGCGGACGCCGCTTGAGGAAGAGCAGCGCGACAGCCGCCATCGCGGCGCCGCCGAGGCACTGCCAGAAGATGAAAGGCAGGATCGGGATGCCCGCCTCGGTCACGAAACGGTTGATGGGGTAAAAGATGACCGCGCCGAGGGCGAGGAGCAAAAGGAAGACGAACCGAAGCCCGACCCCCACCGTCGCTTGCCCCTCGCTTGTGGAGGCCACGCCTTTGCCCACGCCCATCTCTCGATCCGCCCTCGGATACGTCTCTCGCCCAAACACGCGCCTGCCGCCCCCAGGCCGCGATGGCTCAAGGGCGGCAGATGATGATCGGCTTCGGTCCCGCGGTCCACCGCGCCGGCAATTCATAGGTAATCCGAAGAGCCGCCGCAAGCTGTGGTTGACGACCCGACGCCCCCCTTGCAAGACCCTCCGAGGGTGTTGGCCAAGGATGTCGAATGGTTGCGATACCGGAGCTCGCGTGACCATGAAGCCCGCGACGGGGATCACCGTCGCTCGTCGATATGCGCCGCAATCGCTCGCTTGCGCTTGATCCAAGTCAATGACGCGTGAGGGGGATGGCTTCTCTTGCGAGGCTCGATTAGTGTGGGCGTCGGCCCTGTGTGCGTCTTCGCTCGGCTTGGCCGCCTCAGCGAGCTGTCGAGGGGTATCCGAAGCATGAACGCGCTTCGCCGTTTCATTGGACGTCTGCCCAAGGCCGAGCTCCATATACATATTGAAGGCGCTCTCGAGCCCGGCCTCGCTTTTGAAATCGGCCGGAGGAACGGGATCGCGCTGCCCTATTCCTCGGAAGCGGAACTCGAAGCCGCCTATGACTTCGAGAGCCTCCAAGATTTCTTGCGGGTTTATTATGAGCTGGCCCAGGTTCTCACCGAGGAGCGGGACTTCTACGATCTCACCTATGCCTATTTGGCGCGCGCGCATTCGCAGAACGTCCTTCACGCCGAGATGTTCTTCGACCCCCAGGCGCATACCGGGCGCGGCGTCCCCTTCGCGGCCGTGATCGAGGGAATCTCCCGGGCGCGAATGGACGCCGCGCGCGCCCTCGGCATTCGATCTCTTGCCATCATGTGCTTTCTGAGGGATTCGACGGTGGCGGATGCCATGCGCACTCTGGAGGAGGCGCTGGCCTATAAGGATCGCATCATCGCCGTCGGTCTCGATTCGGCCGAAGCTGGAAATCCGCCGGGGAAGTTCAAGGAGGTCTTCGAACGGGCGCGCGGCGAAGGTTTTCGGACCGTCGCCCATGCCGGCGAGGAAGGCCCGCCGGATTATGTGCTGGAGGCGTTAACCGAGCTTCACGTCGCGCGGATCGATCACGGGGTTCGCTCGATGGAAGACGAGGCGCTCGTTCAACGCTTGGCCGAAATGAAGATTCCTCTCACCGTATGCCCTCTGTCGAACGTGAAGCTTGGCGTCGTTAGCGAGATGAAGAGCCACCCCTTGCGGGAAATGATCGAAAAAGGCCTTTTCGTCACGATCAACTCCGACGATCCGGCGTTTTTTGGCGGGTATGTGAACGAAAACTACGAGGCGGTTCAGGAGGCGTTCGGTTTCACGGCCCGCCAGCTTTACGGGCTCGCGCGCAATTCGTTCGAGGCGTCGTTCCTCGAGCCGTCCGCGAAGCGGGCCCTTATCGCCAGACTCGACGAGTGCGCGACTTCGAACCGGGGTGTCCTCGAGGGCGGGTGATCGGCGGTCCAAACCCGTCATGAACGGCGGCCGGGCTGTCAGTCGATCCTGCCGATATAGGGGAGATGCCGATACTCCTCCGCGTAATCGATGCCGTAACCGACGACGAATACGTCCTCGACCGTGAAACCGACGAAATCGAGCGGACACGCCACTTCCCGGCGGCTCGGCTTGTCCACCAGCGCACAGGTCCAGAGGCGCGCCGGCCCTTTTTCTTCCAAGAGGGATTTGGCGAAGGCCATGGAGCGCCCCGTGTCGAGAATATCATCGACGAGCAGAATGGATCGTCCCGTAACGTTCGCGGGCGGCGCGCCGATCAGCCGCACCTCACCGGAGCTTTCTTTCCGGTGGCCATAGCTGCTGAGTCTCAGGAACTCGACTTCCGGCGTGGCGCCGGCGCGGTCCAAGGCGCGAACGAGATCCGCCACGAAGACGAAGCTGCCCTTGAGCAAGGCGACGATGAGCAGATCCGGGGGCGCGGCCTCGGCGATTCGTTCGGCCAATTCCGTGACTCGCCCGGCGATGTCGCTTTCACTGAAGAGCTCGGTGACGGAGCTTCCCACGGGTTTGGTTTCTCGCCTTTTGGCCTGGCTCACCGCCCGCCGGGCGCATGGCCTTGGGGCTCACTCGCGCGGCAAATCATCGCTGATGTGGAGCCAGGGGAGCTGCTCGGCCGTGAGCACGTGGCCGGTCGGCGTAAAGTTCCGAGGCTCATCGAAGCTGCCGATCAGGACATGGACCTCGCCCGGGAATTTCGAAGACTGGTAGGTGAGCGGCGTGCCGCAAGTCGCGCAGAAGCTTCGCACGACGCCGGGCGATGAGGCGTAGTGGGTTGCCTCACCCTGCTCGACGGTGAATTGATCCTCGCGCACCCCGGCGAAGACCGAGACCGGCGCGGCCGAGGAGCGCCGGCAGTCCGCGCAATGGCAGTAGTTGACCCAGAGCGGCTCGCCCACCACCCGATAGCGCACCGCGCCGCACATGCATCCGCCGGTTCGGACCGTTTCGTTCATCCTTCTTCGTCCTCGAGCTCGCACCAGATCGGCGTGTGGTCGGAGGATTTCTGCTGGGCGCGGGGCCCGCGATCGATGTCGCAGGCACTCAGCCGGTCGGCCGCCTGGGGCGAGAGCAGGAGATGGTCGATCCGAATCCCTTCATCGCGCTGCCAACGCCCCCTCTGATAGTCCCAATAGGTGTAGGCGACCTCGCCATGGAGCGCGCGAAAGGCATCGACGACGCCGAGGTTCAGGATCTTCCGGTAGCCCGCCCGGGACTCAGGCTGGCACAACGCGTCCTCGGCGAAGGCTTCCGGGTCGTAGACGTCCGCGTCGCTCGGAATGACGTTGTAATCGCCCCCGAGCACGAAGGCCTCCTCGAGTTCGAGCAGGCTTCGGGTGTGGGCATAGAGGCGTTCGAGCCAGTCGAGCTTGTAGGTGAATTTCTCGGAATCGATCGGGTTGCCGTTCGGCAGGTAGATCGACGCGACCCGAACCCCGCCCGTCACCGCTTCGATGTAGCGGGCCTGCTCATCGCCCGGATCGCCGGGCAGCCCCTTGGTCACGTCTTCGATCGGCCGTTTGCTCAAGATCGCGACGCCGTTGAAACTTTTCTGCCCGAGCACGGCGGTGTTGTAGCCGAGGTCGCCGATCTCGAGCTCCGGAAAATTCTCCTCGATGGACTTCAGCTCCTGGAGCACTACGACGTCGGGCGCCGCCTGCTGCAACCAGCCGAGCAAGCGCGCCAGCCTCGCCTTGACGCCGTTGATGTTCCAAGAAGCGATCTTGAGCACCGGAGAGCTCCGCACGAACGGGCTTGTTCCATGTGGATTCGGCTTCCTTCATAACACAATCGTGGCCGCCGCGACCGGACGGGTGGTCCGTGTGGTGGGTGATCTAGAAGAGGGAAAAGGAGTTGCCGCAGCCGCAGGAGGAGG
>JAPUJA010000367.1 GCA_027296525.1 Pseudomonadota bacterium
GGTGGGGCTTGTCGGTCTTGGCCGCGATCGCGATGTTGGCGCCGTCGACCGCGGCGCTGAGCGCGATCGCCTTGCCGATCCCGCGGCTCGCGCCGGTGATGAGCAGCGTCTTGCCCTTCAGTCCGGCCATCGCGCCGATCCTTTTTCATTCGGGGACCGCATTGTTACACGGCGCGCCTGCCGGCGCTCCAAGAGGATTCGGCCTCTCCCCGACCGCTCTTTTCCGGGATCACGCGACTTCGGGACGTCGTTGATGGGGCTGGGCTTCCGGATAGAGCTCCGTGAGCGGTGCCGAACGACGATCGGACCTGACGACCCGGCAGTGAAAGCGGCGCAGCCGGCGGGGCTCGCGGCTATACGCTTCCCCAGCACCTGCCGGAACCACAACCCATTGACCGGGGTGAACTTTACTATGTCGGCGGGCAGTTCCTCTTCTACTTCTAATCAGCCCCTCCCCCTGATGGCTGACCGCCGACGCGGACGGGCCTCCCTTCATAGGGAGGCCCTTTTTTCTGTTCGAGTGAAAGGCCCTGCCTGACGACTATGGTGTCCGGGCGTGGTCCGGCAGGCGACGCTCGATGTCCCGCTGCCCGACAAGACGATTCATTGACAGAGTGACCCTTGCCCGCGGCTTTTGTTTCTTTCGGCGAACAGCCGAATTCACAAGGTGGCGAAGGTGACGCGGGTCTTAGTAGAATGTCTTCGGACGATCTCGGTCGTCCCGTCGCAAGGTTGTGCCGGTCAACCGGCCCATTCAGGGAATCTCCATTTTTGCGAGCCGCCGGAAATGCGATTTATAACCCTAACGCCGATTCTTCTATTCATGACGCTGCTCGTGGCGACGGATCCTGCCGGCGCGCTTGATCCGGAAGAGGTCGCGGAAATGCTCGATCCGAGCGTCGTCCGAATCTTTGCCGTCGGGTCGAATCAGATGGAGTCGGGGACGGGGTTCGTGATCAATCGGGAGGGTTATGTCGCTACGAACTTCCACGTGATCCAGCGACATGAAGAGTCGGGTTGGCGATTGTTCATAGCGGATGGCGGGCTCGATCCGGAGCACCGTCGCAACGCCACCGTGGTTGAAATGTTTCGCGGTGAAGATCTGGCAATCCTGCAGGTGAGTGGGTTGAATCGGCCGCCCGTTGAGTTCGCTGAAGATGCCGATGATCAACCCGCCAAAGGCAGGTCGGTCTTTGCGATCGGCTTTCCCGGGGCCGGAGATAGGCTCGGCCCGGTGACGGAAGCGAGTTTCACACCGGGGACCGTCAGCCGGCTGTTTCCGGGATCGTGGTTCAATGAAGGCCCAGCGATCAGGATCATTCAGCACACCGCACCGACCAATCCCGGTAACAGCGGGGGCCCGCTCGTGAACGCCTGTGGACAGGTCGTCGGGGTCAATTCCCAGCGGGAAACGCGAACCATCAGCGGGCCAGGCGGGATACCTCTCGTCACCGACCCCATTCAAGGGGTGTTCTTCTCCTCGCATTTCTCGGTTCTTCTGCAAAAACTGAGGGCGCTCGACATTTCCTTCACCGGGGCAAAGAAACCCTGTCGGGTGGTCGCGCCCGCCGCGTCGACGAATCTTTATATCTTTATCGCCACGGCGTTCCTCGCCGTTGCCTCCGTCATCTATTCGCTCGTGTTCAGGCCCCGTCGCGTCACACAACTGGTGGTGCATTGCGGTGCGGTCGCTGGAGATTGCGCCAAGGCCGTCGAACGGGCCGTCAGAGACCTGCGCGCCGGTAAGGGAGGCAATCTCCGGTTGGTCCATGGCGATGCTCAGCGTGTTGGGGTGGCTCGACCTTCGGTTCCTATCTGGGTGTTGTCGGGTTTTGACAGTCATGGACGGCCAGTTCGGCTCGAACTGTCGGAGGACGAATTGCGTCACGCCAACGGATTGGTCATCGGGCGCAAACGATCTCGTTCAGAGATCGTTTTGACCGACTCCAGCATTTCCCGCAGCCATGCCTTGATCGTGACCATCGATGACGGGATCGGCATCATCGACCTCAAATCCGCCGGTGGAACCGAGGTCGATGGCAAGAGGCTCGATCCCCACGGCAAACCGGCTCGGCTTCGTGACGGCTCGCGACTGAAGCTTGGCGACGTCGAACTCAACGTGTCACGGAGCTGAGCCGGGGAAGTGTGCCGGGGCGACGGATGTCGATGGCCTTTCTTTGCCGGTCAAGCGGATTTCCATTGCCGGTCGCACCTCGATGGGATGGTCATGTCCCGAGGTGATTCGCGTCCACCGCAGGTTGTCCACCGCAGGTTGAGAGATCATCCCCCTCAAGCCCTTCCCATGGCGCCGCTATCCCTTCGAGAGGGGTTGGAGATTCCCGGCCCTTGCCATGGCGGAAGGCGACGCGCGACCGGGCCTTTCCGCGCGCTGGGGATTCAATTCCGCTGGGGATTCAGTCCCGATGGGGATTCAATTCCGATGGGGATTCAATTCCGATGGAGATTCAATCCCGATGGGCCGCGCGCGCGGTGAGTATCCGGTCGTATTCTTCGAGCCGTTTGAGCGCGCGGCCATAGATCGTCTCAAGGGGATAGCCCCCTTCGGCGTCCATCGCGCCCGCCGGCATACCCATAAGAAGCTCGATCGCCTCGTCGGCGGTCTCGACGCTCCAGACGTGAAACGCGCCCTTCCCGATCGCCTCGGCCACCTCGTCGCGAAGACAGAGGTTGGGCGCGTTCGCGGCCGGAAAGATGACCCCCTGCTCGCCCGAAAGCCCCGCCGTCTGGCAGGTGCGGAAGAAGCCCTCGATCTTCTCGTTGATGCCCCCGATGGTCTGGGCGACGCCCAGCTGGTTGAGCGAGCCGGTGATCGCGATATCCTGGCGAATCGGCGCTTGTGCCAGCGCGGACAGGATCGCGGCGAGCTCGGCGAGCGAGGCACTGTCGCCTTCGATGCCTCCATAGCTCTGCTCGAAGGTGATCGAGCATGAGAAGGAGAGCGGAAAGCGCTGGGCGAAACGGCCGTTCAAGAGCCCTTCGAGCACCATCACGCCCTTCTGTTGTATCGGCCCGCCGAGCGCCGTCGCGCGCTCGATGTTGATGACGCCGTGCTTGCCCGCGAAGGTGCGCGCCGTGATGCGCGCCGGCGTGCCGAAGGCGTAATCCCCCATGTCGCGCACGGTGAGTGCGTTGATCTGTCCGATCACGCGCCCCTCCGTCGCGATCAGCAGGACGCCCTGCTCGATATGCTCCTGGCTGCGGTCCTCGATGCGCGCGTTGCGCTCGCGCCGCTCGCGGAGCGCCGCCTTCACGTCGTCGCGCGAGATCGATTTCCGCGCTTCGCCCCGCGCGCGGGTGCCCGCCTCGCAGATCGCGTCCTGGACGAGCTCGAAGCTCGAGGAAAGCTTCTCGCGATGCCCCGCCCAACGCGCGCTCTGGCCGAGAAGATATTCGACCGCGTCGTCGTCGCAACTGAGTGCGGCGTGCTCCGCCGTGCTCGCGCGGATGAGCGCACTCGCCACCCGAAGATTGCACTCATCGGCCTCCATGTCCGGGTCGATATCGGCCTTGACCTTGAAGTAGGCACGAAAATCCGGGTCGATGGAGAAGAAGCTGTAATACCACTGGGGCGCGCCGACGATCACGACCTTGACGTCGAGGGGGATGGGCTCGGGGCGTGGCGCGCCGGCGATCGGCACGCCGTTGACCCGGTGCAGCTCTTCGATGCGGATCGCCCGGTCGCGCAGCGCGTCTTTCAGGAAACGCCAGGCGACGCCCTCGCGCGCGAGCGAGTCGGCCCGCAGCACGAGGATGCCGCCGTTCGCGCGGTGCAACGCGCCCGGCCGGATCAGCGTGTAGTTGGTCTGCAGGACGCCGGAGATCTGACGGTACTCGATGCGCCCGAAAAGATTCTCGTAGGTTGGGTTGGGTTCGAGCACCACGCTCGGGCGTTCGTCTTCGCCATGATCGACGAGCAGGTTGACCGCGTAGCGCTCCTCGAGCCGGGCTTGCATCTGGGCGTCGCCCTCGCCCGCCTGAATTCCGGCGACCTGATCGAGAATGTCCGCGCGCAAGCCCACGAGCCAGCGCGCGAGATTTCCATGGCTCCTGAACTCGGCTTCGAGCCTGTCGAGCAACGGCGTCATCGCCTGATCGGCGACGCTCCGGCGGATCTTCTCGACCTCGGCGGCGAATTCGCCCTGGGTGGCTTGAGTCCGGGCGGTGAAGGCCGTGAGCTCGTCCTGGATCTTCTCGGACGCCGCGCTCGCGCGCTTCTGGTCTTCGGTCGAGAGTTTCTCGGGCGGTATCGGCTCGCCGTCCGGGCCCGGCACGACGAGCATGAGGCCTTGGGGCATCTGGCGGACGTCGAGCCCGTGGGAGCGGACGAGCGCGCGCAAAGTCTCGAGCTCCGAGTCCACCCGTTTCTTGAAGATCTCCTGAAGGCGCGTGATCTCCTGGGTGAGCTCGGGCGCCTCGAAGGCGGTCTTCAGCGCCTCGCGAAGCGCCGGGGTGAGGGTCGCGATACGGTCCCGGAAGCGCCGGCCGACGCCCGCCGGCAGCTGGTAGGGGCGGGGCTCGTTGGGGCGCTGGAAGTTGTTGAGGTAGACCCAGTCGGAGGGCGCGGGACGCGCGGTGATATGGTCCTCGAGATAGCCGAGCGTCGAGCTCATGCGCCCCGAGCGGTCTTCGCCCAGCACGAAGATGTTGAACCCGGGATCGGCGATCGAGAGGCCGAACTCGATCGCCTGGCGGGCGCGCTGATGGGAGGAGAGATCGAAGAGCCCGGGGCTCTCGTCTCCCTCGGACGGATCGGGCAGAGCGAAGACCGGGAGGCCGACCTCCGCGGCGTCGAGATGTTTGGCGCTCATGGCTCGCGCTCCTTGGCGTCCGGGGCGTTAAGGCGCCACCCCGTCGCCGGGGGGGGCCGCCTGCCTACACCCTTGCGTGCTTAGGCCGAAGCGAAGCCGGGATCAAGCGCGATCGCTTCACATGATCGTCGGCCGGGTATCGCGCGCCGGCGCCGCTTCAAAGTGATCGGAAACGGCTCTAGTTCGTCCCGTAAAGCGCGATCTCGCCGATCGAGTAGTCGCCGCCGGTATTGATGATCGTGAACCCGTGGAAGGGGTCCTTGAAGGCCCGGTCGAGCACCTTGAAAAGCTCGCGGCCGTCGATCGACACGGCCATTTCACCCCCCGGATGGCGCGTCCACTCGATCACATGGTCGTTGTTGTCTTCGAGCGCGAGGGGCTGATCGTAGAGCTCGATCACGGAGCTGCCGCGCGAGGAGGTGCGGACCAGCTCGATCGCCGGCACGCCCCCGGGGTTGTAGACAAGCCGGTAGCCCGTCTTGCGGTCGCCCCCCTGATAGACGCCGAACTCGAGCCGGCCCGGGCTCACCAGCGAGGCGAGGCGCAGCTTAAGCGCGAAGGCATTGGTGATGGTTCTCGCCAGGTAAATCTCGGCGCGCTCGACGGCGGGCGGAGGTGCCGCGGGCTCTTGCTCCTGCGTGCCGATCGTTTGGTCGAAAAAGGCGCCGAGGAGCGCCTGAGCGAGGTCGTCCTCGCGCTTTTGCGGCTCGCTCGAGGATGGCGCGGGCGCCGGGGTGATGCGATTGCGCAAGCCCCCCGAATAGTCGATGTAGAAGCGCCCCTCGGCGACGCTCCAGCTTGGATTGTGCGAGAAGTCGCCATCGCGGAAGTCGTCCCGGATCAGAGGCGTCTGCCAGGGCCGGTCGTAGCCCGCGAGGATCGCGCGCAGATCGCCCAGGAAGCGTGGGTCCGCGTCCCGGTCCCCCTCGGCCTTGTCGATCCGCGTGCGCAGCTGCTCGATGAGTTTCTGGGTCTGCGCGTCCCCGCCGTCGGCGGTCTGGGCGAAGGCGGGCGGGATCAGGAAAGTGCAAAGGAAGAATGCGAGGAAGATCCTCATGGCGCGCTCCCTTGTCTTCTGTGGATGACGGTTGATTCGAGGATAACGGTCGGCTCCAATGGCGTCCACACTCGTTTGCCGCGAGCAAGGCCCTTAGCGTTTTAGGAGAATTGCATTTTGGGGGGGAATTTTCATGGAGAGCGTTCGCGCGTCCTGGGAGATCGCCGCGAGACCGGAGGAGGTCTGGGCGCTCGTCGGCGCGTTCAACGATCTGCCGCGTATCACGGACGCCTATGTAAAAAGCGAGCTCGAAGGGGAAGGGCGCTTCCGCCGGTTGAGCGACGGCCAAGGGGGCGAGCTCTTCGAAGAGCTCGAGCATTACGACGAGGCGGCGCGGAGCTTCGGCTACCGGATTCTGGAGACGAAGGGCGTTTCCCTGCCCTACCGGGCGGGCACATTCCGCGCGACCCTCACGGTCCTCGACGGGAGGCAAGAAAACGGCTCGGTTCTCGAGGTGGTCGCGAGCTACGAGCCGGTGGCAGGCGCGGCCGAGATCGCGGCCCGGGAGACGCGCGCTTTCTATCAAGGTTGCGTCGAGGGCATTCGCAAAATACTAGCTGTCTAAGACACGGGGGCGTCTGAGTGTCCCCAGCGATGAAGCAATCAACGAGAGAGGGGAGAGAGGTGATGACGAAGGCAACCCTATCATGGCGCATCGGTGCGCCGGCCGCGAAGATTTGGGAGTTGATGGGCGATTTCAACGGGCTCCCCAAGGTCAATCCCGAGGTCGTCTCGAGCGCGCTCGAAGAAGGCGGGAGCATAAGGCGGCTCACGCTTCCGGACGGGGCCGAGCTCATCGAACGGCTGGTCGAACGCGACGAGGCCCGGCGCAGCCTGACCTACCAGATCATCGAAGCGGTCGGTATGGAGCTTCCCTTCGAGCGTTACGAAGGCACCTTTCGCGTCACCGACGACCTGCCGGGGGAAAGCTCGGTGCTCGAAGTCACCGGCGATTACGGCCCGGACGATTTTTCCCTCGAGCAGGCCCGGAACGACATCGACAGTTTTTACAGCGTGTGCGTCGAGGGCATCAAGAAGCGTTTGGGTGCCTGACGGCGCGCTCACGGTGTTGGTTTGATGTTCTGGTTCAGGCGAAAGAGGTTCGTCGGGTCGTACTTGTTTTTAAGCGCGACCAGACGCCCATAGGTGCGCGGGCCATAGGCCGCCTGGATACGCTCGGCTCCCTCGTCGGCCGCTTCCGCCAGGTAGTTGACGTAAACACCGCCCGACGAGAACGGCTGCAACGCCTGCCAGAGCCCGCGCACCCAGCCGATGTTCCGCTCGTTGTCGGCCGCGTCCGGCCATGTCCCGAGAATGAGGATGTTGTAGCGTGTCTCGCGGTGGGGGAATGCGGTGGCGTCCACGGGAACGCGGCCCGCGGCGCCGGCGGTGTATTCCACGATCACGGCGATCGTCGGCGCGGGCACGGTCGCGAAGCGCTCGGCCATGACCTCGATGGCCTCGTCGCTGAGGTCGTTGAGCGCGTCGGACTTCCAGTAGTTTTGCCAGCCCGACGGGAACGCCGCTTCGATCATCGACTGGAGCGCGGTGTAGTCCATGGGCGCGATATTGTCCGCCGCCGGGGGACCAAACTCCCGGAGGGGCTTGAGCACGGCTTCGCCTTCGTCGAGCGCGCCGTGATAGCAGACCGCGATTGCGAGAACGGGATCGCCATCGGGTGATGTGAGAAAGACCGCCGTGCAGACGAGCTCGTCCGGCGTCCCTTCCATGAACGTGCGGAAATGCGCGAGCACGTCCTTGGCCTTTTCGAGCGGGTGGATCGCCATGCCGCCCAACACCTTCCCGACGGGATGAAGCCGGTATTCGAAAGACGTCACGATGCCGAAATTCCCGCCGCCGCCGCGCACGCCCCAAAAGAGGTCCGCATTGTCCTCGGCGCTCGCCGTCAGCTGCCGACCGTCCGCCGTCACGATCTCGACCGAGAGCAGATTGTCGCAAGCGAGGCCGTATTTTCCCTTGAGCCAGCCGATGCCCCCGCCAAGCGTCAGCCCCGCAATCCCGGTCGAGGGGATCGTGCCCCCGGGCGTCGCAAGACCGTGGGCCTGGGTTTCCTTGTCGAGCTCGGCCCAGGTCACGCCGGGTTCGGCGCGCGCGGTCTGCTCCGCCGGATCGACCTGGATGCTCTTCATGCCTGAGAGGTCGATCATCAGACCCCCATCCGAGACGGCGTTGCCCGCGATGTTGTGGCCCCCGCCCCGCACGGAAACGAGGAGGTCGTGATCGCGGGCGAAGGTGACGGCACGCACGACGTCCTCGGCGCCCGCGCACCGGGCGATGAGCGCGGGCCGTTTGTCGATCATCGCGTTGTAGATCCGGCGGGCCTCGTCATAGCCGTCGTCCCCCGGCAGAAGGAGCGCGCCCCGGAGATCGCTCCGGAAGCCATCGACCTCCGCTTGAGTGAGAACGCGCTTCCCACCCTCGCGGGTCGTTACACCGAGATTTCCCATTTCTCCCCCATTGCCGCGATGGATCTGTCACCCGGCTTATCATGCTTGATGTGGTCCGGACAATGTCGGGCTGGATGCGGCGCGATCCGCCGAGCCGTCGCGCCTTAATAGTTGCGCCTTAATAGACGACCTCGGCGAGATAGAGGCCCTCGGCCGGGGCCGTCGGGCCGCCACGACGCCGGTCGCACGCGTGAAGCGCGGCGCCGAGGTCGGTCGCCGTCCATTTCCCGTCGCCAACGAGCCTGAGGCTCCCCACCATGATGCGCATCTGGCTGTGCAGGAAGGATCGCGCTTGCGCCGTGATCCATATCGTCTCGCCCTCCTGCAAGACCTCCAACCGGTCGAGCGTCTTGACGGGCGAGCTCGCCTGACATTCGCTCGCCCGGAAGGTCGAGAAATCGTGACGGCCTTCGAGGCGCTTCGCGGCCTCGTCCATCGCCTTGGCATCGAGCGGCGTGATCACCTGCCAGGCGCGCCCGGCATCGAGGGTCAAGGGGCTGCGCCGGTTGACGATGCGGTAGCGGTAGAGGCGCGCCTTCGCCGAGCGCCGCGCATCGAAATCGGGAGCAACCTCCTCGGCGCCGAGGATCGTGATTCTGTGGGGCTTGAGATGCGCGTTCACGGCATCGCGCACCGTATCGGGCGGAAAGCTCTTGGCGATCTCGAAATGGGCGCATTGGCCGAGGGCGTGAACCCCTGAATCGGTTCGGCCCGCGCCCGTCAGAGTCACCGCTTCGCCGGAGAAGGCGCCGATCGCCCGCTCGATCGCCTCCTGCACCGAGAAACCATTCACCTGGCGCTGCCAGCCGACGAAGCCGCCGCCGTCATATTCGATCAGCAGTTTGTAACGTGGCATGGTCCTAGAGCCGGCTGCCGGCGGGGATCGGAAAGCCGCGCAGGAAGGCCGCCGCCGCGGCGGGTTTGCGTCCCTCGCGCTGAAGGGTGAGCAGGCGGAGCGCGTCCTTTCCGTCTTGGCCGCAGGCGAGGGTGAGCTCGGCGTCGAGCACCTCCCCGGGTGCCCGCTCGCCCGAGCTTGGTGGCGCGACGGGGCTCGCCGCGACGGGGCTCGCCGCGACGGGGCTTGCCGTGACGGGGCTCGCCGCGAGCAGCTTGATCCGCTGGCCCCGCCACTCGAAATAGGCGCCGGGATGGGGGGAGAGCGCGCGCACGAGCCGGTCGATCGCGCAGGCGTCTTTGCGCCAGTCGATCGCCGCCTCCGCCTTGTCGATCTTGGGCGCGTGGGGCGCGCCTTCCGCCGGTTGCGGCGCGGGGGCGAGGGCGCCGCGGCTCAGACCCTCGAGCGCTTCGAGGAGGAGAGGGCCCGCGAGCGCACCAAGCGCATCATGGAGCTCGCCCGCCGTCATGCGCGCCCCGATGGGCACGCGGCGCGCCAGCAATGTCGGGCCCGCGTCGAGTTCTTCCGTGATGATCATGATGGTGACGCCGGTCTCGTCATCGCCCGCGAGGATCGCGCGCTCGATCGGCGCCGCGCCCCGCCAGCGGGGGAGCAGCGAGGCGTGCGCGTTGAGGCATCCCATGGGGGGCCCCGAAAGAACCGCCTCGGGCAGGATCAAGCCGTAGGCGACGACCACGCCGGCGTCGGCCCGAAGCGCCGCGAAGGCCTCTTGCTCGGCAATCTCTTTGAGGCTCGAAGGCGTGCGAACCTTTAGGCCCGCCTGCTCGGCGCATCGCTGGACCGGGGACGGGCGGGCCTTCTGGCCGCGCCCCGCGGGGCGGGGCGGCTGGCTGTAGACGCAGGCGATGTCGTGGCCGGCGTCGATCAGGGCTCGAAGCGCCGGCACGGCGAAGGCCGGTGTCCCCATGAAGACGAGACGCAGCCGATCCATTTGGTTCCCTAGCCCACGACGTTCAGAACTCCGATCAACGATCGCGCCCTGTCGTGGCTTGCGCCGCTGGCCGCCACGGCGGTGCTCAAGCGGGTGCCACCGCCTTCTGACGCTGCGCCTTCTTGAGCTTTCGAATGATCATGCTGCGTTTCACGAGCGAGAGGTGATCGACGAACAGCACCCCGTCCAGGTGATCGATCTCGTGCTGCAGGCAGGTGGCGAGCAGGCCGCCGGTTTCGAGCTCGCGCCGCTCGCCCGCCGCGTCGAGATAGGTGACGCGCACGCGCTCGGGTCGTTCGACCTCGGCGAGCTGATCGGGAAGCGACAGGCAACCCTCCTCGTGGACCGAGGGTTCATCGGAGCGCCAGAGGATTTCGGGGTTGACCAGCCGGAGCGCGACCGGCGGCTCATCGCCTTCCGCAACCCTCGTCACGATCAGGCGCTTCGCCACGCCCACCTGGATCGCGGCGAGACCGATACCGTCGCCCGCCACCATGATTTCGAACATGTCGTCCATGAGCGCGCGAAGCGCGTCGTCGATCGTCTCCAGAGGCGCCGACTTTTTCCTCAAGATCGGATCGGGCGCCGTGATGATCGAGAGCCGAGACATGAAACCTCGTCTTGTTCGCGCTCCTCGGCGCGGATTTCCGCTTCGATAATTCCAGGATTACCTATTACCTCGACCCAGGAGCGTCAAGCTCAGGCCCCGATTGCGCTTTGACAGGCCCCTATTCCGCAGGTCATATGACGTCATGGATACGACTCTCCTCGTCGTCATCGGCCTCGTTGCGCTCCTCGGCGTGGGCGCGCTCTGGGCGGTTCGCCTGGCCGTGAAGTCGCGCGCGCGACCCACGGGCCTCGTCGAAGAAATGGTGCGTCTTACCGAGATCCTCAAGCGGGGCCAGAGTGATCTCGACGGCCGGCTCAAGCAGATGACCGAGAATCAGGCCGCCACCCAGGCGGGCCTGACCGACCGGCTGCACGCCCAGGAGCGAATCCTGAGCAAGGCGCTCGAGGAGCGCTTGAGCGAGATTTCGAAACGCGTGCATGACGGTCTAGAGAAGTCGTCGAACCAGACATCCGAGACCATGGGAAAGCTCGAGGCGCGCCTCGCCGGGATCGACGAGGCCCAGAAGAACATCCAGGCGCTCGGGAGCCAAATCGTCGGCCTTCAGGACATTCTCGCCAACAAGCAGGCACGCGGGGCGTTCGGCGAGGTCCAGCTCGAGGACCTGGTCAGGGATGCGCTGCCGCCTTCGGCCTATGTCTTTCAGGCGACGCTGAAAAGTGGGCGGAGGGTCGACTGCCTGCTCCGTCTGCCGAACCCGCCCGGCGCGATCGCGGTCGACGCCAAGTTCCCGCTCGAGAGCTACCGGGAGTTGCGCGAGGCAGCGGATGATGCGGCCCGGAAACACGCGGCACGCGGCTTTCGCGCGGCGTTCACCCAGCACATCCGGGACATCGAGTCGAAATATATCGTTCCGGGCGAGACTGCCGAATCGGCGCTCATGTTCCTGCCGAGCGAAGCGGTCTATGCCGAGCTTTACGCGAACTTCCCGGACGTGGTCGAGACTTCGCATAAGGCGAAGGTGTGGATCGTCTCGCCCACCACGCTCATGGCGACATTGCTCACCGTGCGGGCGATCCTCAAGGACGTGCGCATGCACGAGCAGACGGCGCTCATCCAACGCGAGGTCGGCGCGATGCTGAAGGACGTCGCGCGGCTCGCCGAGCGGGTCAGGAACCTCGGCCGCCACTTCCGTCAGGCGCGCGAGGATGTCGATCAGATTCAGATCTCGACCGAGAAGGTCACCCACCGGGGCGAGAAGATCGAATCACTCGAACTCGAGGAGGCGGAAACGGAGGCGCCCGTCCGGCTCGTGAGCGGCGGCGACGTCTCGAAAAGCTGAGCGGGGCCCGGCGCCGCCCGGGTTTGAAGAGCCGGCTTAAGCGGCCTTCGGCGGCTCCCAGCGGTCGCCCTCGTACTCCTTGTCCAGCGGCGTGTGCGCGATGTGGTTCGTGTAGTTGGTGAGCAGTTTGAGCCCGGCGCCGAGGATGACTTCCAACGCTTGCGCCTTGGTGTAGCCGGCGGCGAGGAAGGCCGTGACTTCCTCCTCGGTGGGCCAGCCGCGCGTGCGTACCATGGTGGTCGCGAACCGGCGGAGCGCCTCGAGCTTGAGATCCGCGATCGGCGTTCCGCCGCGCAGCGCGCCGATCACATCGCCCGGCAGCTTCTCCATGCGCGCCGCCATCGTGTGGGCCGCCATGCAGTAGCGGCAGTCGTTCTCGACGTTGGCGCTCATCGTGATCACTTCCTGCTCGATGCGCGCGAAGCCGCTCTGCGTTCCGAAGATCGTCTCGAGCGCCCAGCAGCCTTTCATCAACGCCGGCGACTCGGCCATCACCTTGAAGACGTTGGGGACCATGCCCCAGGTCTTCTCGATCTCGTCGAAGGTGGGCTTCGATTTCTCGGGCGCGGTTTCTCGGTTGTGAACGGTGAATTCCGGCATCGTTATCTCCCTCGGTTGCTTTCGTCGTCGGTGGCATGCTCCCCGTCCCGTTCGGCGGCGGGAGTCACATGGGGCGACGGGCCTTCAGTGCCGCAGTCAAGGTCCCGTCGTCAAGATAGTCGAGTTCGCCCCCGATCGGTACGCCGTGGGCGAACCGCGAGATCACAATATCGCGACCCATGAGCCGCTCGGTGACGTAGTGGGCCGTGGTCTGGCCGTCCACCGTCGCGCTCAAGCCAAGGATCACCTCGGCCACGCCCTCTTTCGGATCGGCGCGCGCGAGGAGGGAGGCGATGTTGAGCTCGTCCGGCCCGACGCCGTCGAGCGCCGAGAGGGTTCCGCCGAGCACGTGATAGAGCCCCCGGCAGGCGCCCGAGCGCTCGAGCGCCCAGAGATCGCCGAGCCCCTCGACGACGCAGATGATGCTCCGGTCGCGCTCCGGATCCCGGCAGATCGCGCACGGGTCTTGGGTGTCCAGGTTCCCGCAAGCCCCGCACGGCTTGACCCGCTCGGCCGTGTTCTGAAGCGCGCGGATCAGCGGCGCCATGAGGGTTTCGCGGCGCTTGATGAGCGCGAGCACGGCGCGCCGCGCGGAGCGGGGCCCGAGGCCCGGCAGCTTGGCGAACAGCTGAATGAGCTGGTCGAGGTCGTTCCCGGTCATCGACGGTGCGTTCAGAAAGGAAGCTTGAGGCCTCCGGGCAGCTGAAGTCCGCCCGTGATCTTCGACATCTCCTCGGAAAGTTGAGCCTCCACCTTCGCCTTCGCATCGTTCGCGCTCGCGGCGATGAGATCTTCGAGAACCTCGACCTCGTTTGGATCCAAGAGCGACGGATCGATCTTGATCGCGCGCATTTCTCCTTTGCCGTTGACCGTGACCTGGACCATGCCGCCGCCGGATGACCCGGTGATCTCGACCTCCTCGAGCTTTTTCTGCATTTCGGCCATCTTGGCCTGCATCTGCTGGGCCTTTTTCATCATCTGGCCGAGATTGTTCATCGTCCGTCGTCTCCTTCGCGATGAGAGGATGAGGTGTGGGCCGTGCCCTTGTGGATCTCGCTGACTGTGGCCCCCGGAAAAAGATCGAGCACGGCGCGCACCAGG
>JAPUJA010000368.1 GCA_027296525.1 Pseudomonadota bacterium
CCCGCGGCCGCTTGTCTTATTCCATCGACGATTGCCCGGGCCTCGGTTGGGCCGAGTCGGTGGCGGCGTGTCGCGCCGCCGATGAGGAGGGCGACGAGGGGGCGCGGGAGCGAAGCGAGTTCCGGCGCGAAGCGCCGCGCCGCCTCGTCGAGCCGCGCGCGCGTCACCCGGTGAAGCGAGCCCAGCGTCTCGACCACGTTGGGCCCTGAGAGGCGGTCGTGGCGCGGCGCGAGCACCAGATCGAAATGGCGCGGGGATATCCGCGGATTTTGTATGTAGACCGTGAAGGTGCGCCCGTGGCTCGCCCGACGAATCGCGATCGAATAGCCGATGCTTCGGCGCCCCGAGGTGATCAGGAGCTCGGGCCAGGGCGGCTCGAGGGCGTCCCCGCCGTTTCCGGCGCGCGGGACGAACCGGCGGGGGGGGAGCCACTGGGGCGGTATGAGGCCCCCGAGGCGCGGCGCGGCGATGCGCTTGACGAGGGCCTTGGCGCCGAGCGCTTCGGCCAGGCCGAGGCAGGGATTCTCGGCCCCGGCGGCGCCGTCGGTGAGGATCCAACAGGTCTCGCTTACGGGGGCATCGGCCCCGTCACGCATGGGGCTCAGTACCAGAAGACGGGTGTGCGCGTCAGGAGCTCGACCCCCGTCCGGGTGACGATATAGTTCTGCTCCCAACCGGCGCTGCCGACACCTTTCCGGGTCATGAACGATTCCGCGCTTGCGACCATACCCTCTTCGAAACAGTCGTCGTCGCCACAGGCGTCGACATTGATGAAGGGCGGCTCCCACATCATTCCGTTTCCGTGGCCGTTATAGGGCCACAGTGCCTCCGAGTGGTCGTACTCGGTGCGCACCTTCTTCTTGACCTTGTTGGCCGCCCGCGCGATGTCCTTGACCTTCACACCGTGCTTGACCGATTTGAGCACGCTATCCGTGATCGCATAGGAGTCTTCGAGCAGTGACTTCTGCGCCTTCGTCGGATTCCCTCCGCAGATAACGGTTCGCCCGGGATCGAGCCAGTAGCCTTGATGAATGGGACCGTAGATCCAGGCACGGATCACGTCGCCCTTTTTGGGCGCGTCCTGGCTGTAGCCGCAGAGGGGGTCACGCTCGAAATACTTCGATGTTTCTCCGAAGGAGATCGGAATCCGGTGCCAAAGGCCGCCGCGGCGCAGCAATTCATGGCCGGCTTCCGCCGCCGCCTCTGCGGCGGTTTTGCCCGCATAGAGGCTGTCGCACAGGCGATAGAGGGCGCTCGAAACGATGCTCCCCGCCTCGCGGTAGAGATCGAGTTCGCGCGCGCTCTTGATAAGGCGGCAGGTTCGAATCAAGTCGTCGTCATAGACATATTCGATCCCTGGGGTCGCCGCCTCGAGCTGCCGGGCGTATTTGACCGGCAAGCAGTCGCTTCCCACGAAGGCGCAAGGGCCCTGTATTTTCTTGCGCCGGAGCGCCTTGGCGACGCCCGCCACCGGATCGTCGTGCCAATGGTAGTTGCGCGCCGCGATCAAATCGAAACGGGGATCCGGCTGGTCGGTGTGAAGCTCGGGTTCCTTGCCATGCTCGATGATGGCGCAGGAAAAGCCCCGTGCGTTCCAGAGGAGCGAGTCGGGTTCTTGGCCGGCATGCTCGGAAAAGAAGTTCGTCAGCCACAGGATTTCATGGGCGCGCTCGTAGCTGCCGGCGGTCTTGCCCCAGACGATCGCGACCTGGTATTTGCGCTTTTTCATTTCCCTGTGAACGCGCTTCCAGCGGGCGTGATACTCGCTCAGCGGAAAATAGCGTTCCGGGAAATTCTGCCGTTCCAGTGCCATCCTTACTCTCTCCCCGCTCTCGGACGGTCGCTCGCGGCGCCCGCTCGTGTCCGGGCGCAAGGGCGGTTTCGTCTTGAGGCTTCGCCGGTTTCTCGCCCACCCGCCACCGTCACCGGTTGAACTTCCCTAATCTCCCATCGGCCGGTGGCTCGTTCCGCTGCCGGAAGGACGGCGTTCTTGAATTGTTCGCGAGGTCCGAGAGCCCTGTATTCATAAAGCGTTTTGCTCGCCGGTGCAACCGCTGGCCGGAGAGATATGACCGTAACCCTCTGAAATCGACGGATTCCCAGGGCTTTTTCCGATTCGTCTCGGGGGCCCCGGCCGAGCCCGGCAAGCCACCATCGGGGGCACCGGAAGGAGGCACTTGACCGCCCCGGCGGATCGGCGGTGAAATCCACGAGCGGCCCGTTTTTGGGGACGCGGCGCAACGGATAGGGGGCAAGCGAAGCCGGCTCATGGCCATCAAATGGCGCGCCTTTTCCCAGGAGACGGAAAATTTGGCACGGGCTTGGCGGGACCAGACCGTGACCGATCGGGAATGGAATCCGCGCCCGGATCTCGGAATACTTTCAGGCGAGACCAATCCATTCTGGGTGGGGCATGGCGATGCGGTCGGGCTCGCCAAGCCGGGCATCCGTCGCCAGCATATCCATCGTGTTCCCCGTGCGGCGCACGAAAAGATCGCGGCCGATCTGGCCTATGACCTCAACCTTCCGGTTCCTCCCGTCGTGCTCTGGGACCGCGCCTCCGTTTTGCCCGGCGAGGCGCGCTTCGTCGCGATCATCGCCGTCCCCTTTCCAAACCCGGCCGAGCTCGAGAGCGTGACCCTGGAGAGTGAATCGGGGCATCGCTCACTCGAAGTGATGAGCGGCGTGGCGTCGGCCATGTCGGTGTTCGACACCTGGTTGAGCAATACCGATCACCGTTATCCCTCCGAGAACGTGCTGGTCGGGATGGCCAACGGCGATGCCTCGATCGTGCGGCTCGCCTATATCGATTACGCCTTCTCGATGTCCTACGCCTGGCGCGCGAAGAGCTACAAGGCGCCGGACGGCGTGCCCATCTATCACCCGGAGATTCCCCCGGACTATGACGCCATGAACGCGACCTTGATCAATATCGAGACGATCACGGAAGAGGATATCTTCGAGATCATCGAGCGTGTGCCGCCCTGCTTCTTTACCCGCAGGCTTCTGGACCTGACATGGGACGGCCTGCTCTACCGGCAGGCGCATCTGCGCGAACTCATGGCGTCCATCTATCCCGACCTGGCGTAACCGGTTCTTTGCCTCGAGCGAGCCCGATTGGCGCCACAACGGTCGCGAAGGCCCGGCTACTTTTTCTTCCGCCCGAAAACCCGGGAAGTGAGCCGGCCGAACGCGGTTTCGCCTGCGGATTTCCGTTTCCCGTCGGGCGCCGACGCCGCGCGGTTGGCGGCCGGGTTCGGCGCTTGGGAATCCGCGGTCTGCGCGCGCGCGGCCTCGGGATGGGGAACGCCGTAGCGGGCCGCCAACTTCCAGCCGATCCGGGCGAGATCCTCGGGCTCGAGCCGTTTTCGGGCGAGCCCGAGGATGGTCTGGTTTTCCCACAGCAAATGCCGGCGCTGCAACGCCGTGAAGCGCCGTACCCGCGTCTGGAATTGGCCCGCATCCGGCGGCGACTTTCCCGAAGCGATCGCGCGAAGGGGCTCGGCAAGCTCTTGGGCGATCGTCCCATCGGCGTCGTGCTCTTCGCGCATCGCGACCAGGAATTGCTCGAACTCGTCGCTGTACTCGGCGCGGCCTTGGAGGAGGGGGTAGAAGTCCTCGATCTCGGCCGCGACATGGAGGGGGAGCCGCCGCTCGAGATAGCCGAGGATGGCCTCGGCGGTTCTTGCGGCGCCGGCGCCTTGCGGTTCATCCGCGAGCCGTGTCAACGCCTCGCCGAGCGCGAGCTGCCGGTCATGCTCGTCCGTCAAGAGGCCGATGGGATCGAGAAGATCGCTTGGCTCGATCGACCCCCAAGGCTCGCTTGTGAGATTCATGCTGTGCGGGTCCTTGCCGCGACGTGCCTCCCCATCGAGACAGCTTTCGCACGGGCCGCAGGGTAAGGTCAATATCCACGCGGCGCGAGCGGCCGGCAGGAACGGTTGATGCGAATGCGGGACCGCTTGTGCGCGGCGATTGCTCCATTGCCGCTCCAAACGATCCTTGCCAATATGAATCAGCCGTTGATTTGAGGAGATGGGAAATGAGGTCGACGATTGCCTATGAGAAGAAGGAGCGTATCGCGCATATCGAGTTCAACCGCCCGGAGGTGTTGAACGCGATCGATTTCACCATGATGTCCGAGCTGCCCGAGGCGCTTCGGGAGGCGGAGGGCGACGACGATGTCCGCGTCATCGTCATCAGCGGCAAAGGCAAGAGCTTCGGCGCGGGCTATGACCTCAAGATCGATTGGAAGAACGCCTACGGAGGCGATGGGCCGGGGAATTGCCAGGCCATGCTGAAGAGCTGCGTCGATCTCGAACTCACCCCGTGGGATTGCGCCAAGCCCACCATCGCCATGGTTCGCGGCCATTGCCTCGCCGGGAGCTGCGAGATCGCGATGATGTGTTGCATCACCTTTGCCTCCGAGAACAGCGTGTTCGGCGAGCCCGAGGTTCGCTTCTCGACCGCGCCGCCGGCGCTCGTCATGCCTTGGATCGTGGGCCTGAAGAAGGCGCGCGAGCTTCTCTATACCGGCGATCTCATCGGGGCCGATGAGGCGCTTCGGATCGGCATGGTCAACCGCGTCTTTCCCGACGACCGGCTCGAAGAGGAGACCTTCAAATACGCGCGCCGCGCCGCGGCGATCGAGCCCGCGGCGCTCAAGGCGACCAAGGCGGCGATCAACCGCGGCGCCGAGATCGCCGGGTTTCGCATGGCGCTGCAATACGGCATCGAGGTCGGCGCGATCCTCGATTCGACGCCGACGGAAACCAACCGCACGTTCGATGAGATCACGCGCAAAGAGGGCCTTCGCGCCGCGATCCGCTGGCGGGAATCCCAATTCGAGGAATAGCGGCGGTTCGCGCTGAAAGGGTCGCCCGTCAGGCCCGGCGGGCGGGCGCGCGCCTGTCGGGCTCCGCCGGCGCGCAGGGGCCCTTGGCCAGACGCACCTGGTTGCGCCCGCCGTTTTTCGCCGCATAGAGGGCCCGATCCGCCTGATCCAGCGAGGCCCCGATCGTGCCGTCGAGTCGCAGCGGCGCGGCGCCGATGCTGACGGTCACCGTGACGGTTTCGTCATCGCCCACCTCGATCGAGCGATTCGCCACGTTGAGCCGCAGGCGTTCGAGCGGCGCCGTGGCGTCTTCGATCTCGGTGTCGCGCAGGAGAAGCGCGAACTCTTCGCCGCCATAGCGGGCGAAGATGTCTTCCGGGCGCACCAGCTTGCGGCACAGCCGCGCGACTTCGCGAAGCACCTTGTCGCCGACGGCGTGGCCCAGACGATCGTTGACCTTCTTGAAGTGGTCGAGATCCATGATCGCGATCGTCGCCGGCCTGGAATGGCGCTGGCTGTAGGCGACCAATTTTTCGGCCTCTTCAAAGAAGCCCCGCCGATTCATCAGGCTCGTCAACTCGTCGATGCGCGTCAATTCTTCGAGCAGATCGATGATGTGGGAGCGTTCCTCCTCGACCAGCTTGCGCGCGCGGATGTCGCGCATGATCCCGCCGAATCGGCGCACGCCGTCCACAGGCTCGATCTCGAAGGCCTTGAACTCGACGGGGACGGTTTCGCCACCCTTGGTGACGATTTCGAGTTCGCGAACCTTCCCGAGCACCTTCGATTCACCGCCCTGCTGCGTGTAGGCGCGGATGAAACCGGCATGCTGAACGGCGATCGGTGACGGGAGAATGAAGGAGAGGGGCCGTCCTCTCAATTCCGCGAGGCTGTAGCCTGAGAGCTCCTCGGCCGCCGGATTGGCGTATTCGATGACGTCGTTCTGATCGATGACCCAGACGGCGTCCAGGGCCTTGTTCAATATGTTCGCGGC
>JAPUJA010000037.1 GCA_027296525.1 Pseudomonadota bacterium
AAACTCGTCGAGCCCGAGGTCTTCGAGCCGCACGCCCTTGGCCTCGGCCCGCCGGACGATCCGCCCGACGAGGCGGTGCGCGTCGCGAAACGGCATGTCGAGCCGGCGCACGAGCCAGTCGGCGAGATCGGTCGCGTTCGCATGGCCTCGATGCGCGCCCTCCTCGAGCGCCGCGACGTGGATCTGCATGTCGGCAATCATGCCGCTCATCGCCTGGACCGCGAGATCGAGCGAATCGAACGCGTCGAAGACCGGCTCTTTGTCCTCCTGCATGTCCTTCGCGTAGCTCAAGGCGAGGCCCTTCATCACTATAAACAGGGTGACGAGATCGCCGATCACGCGCCCCGACTTCGCGCGCACGAGCTCGGCGCCGTCGGCGTTGCGCTTCTGGGGCATGATCGAGCTTCCCGTCGTGAAGGCGTCGGAAAGCGTGATGTAGCCGAACTCGGCGCTCGACCAGATCACGAGCTCCTCGGCGAGGCGCGAGAGATGCACGGCCGTGATCGCGGCCAGGCTCAAGGCCTCCATCGCGAAATCCCGGTCCGAGACCGCATCCATCGAGTTCGCGGAAGGCCTCGCGAAGCCGAGCGCGCGCGCCGTCGCCTTCCGGTCGATCGGAAAGGAGGTACCGGCGAGCGCGGCCGCACCCAAGGGGCACTCGTTGAGCCGGGCGCGGGCGTCACCGAGACGTCCCCGGTCGCGCCCCAGCATCTCGACATAGGCCAAGAGGTGATGGCCAAGCGTCACGGGCTGGGCCGGTTGCAGATGGGTATAGCCCGCCATGACGGTTGCGGCGTGCTCCTCCACGCGCTCGATCAGCGCCCCTTGAAGCGCCTTCAGATGGCCGTCAAGCCCGTCGAGCGCGTCCCTGACCCACAGGCGGAAATCGGTCGCCACCTGGTCGTTGCGCGAGCGCGCGGTGTGCAGCCTTCCGGCGGGCGCGCCGATCAGGCGCTTGAGCCGCGCCTCGATGTTCATGTGGATGTCCTCGAGCGCGGGATCGAAGCGAAAGGCGCCGCGTTCGATCTCGCCCGCGATCGCATCGAGGCCTTTCAGGATCGCGCGCCCGTCCTTCTTCGAGATGCATCCTGTTTCCATCAGCATGACGCAGTGGGCCTTCGAGGCGTCGATGTCCTGACGCCACAGCCGTCGATCGAAATCGATGGAGGCGTTGATCCGCTCCATGATCTCGGCGGGGTGGCCCTCGAACCGGCCCCGTGTCAGGTCCGTTTGCCGTTTCCGGCTCATGGCATAGGTTCCGTGCGTCGGCTCACGCGCGCTCGGGCTGAGCTATAGGACGGGATCCCGAGGCGATCAAGCCGCGCGATCAGCGGGTAGGAACCGGCCGTTCTCCCGAATAGTCGTAGAAGCCGCGCCCCGTCTTGCGTCCGAGCCAGCCGGCTTCGACATATTTGACGAGCAGCGGGCAGGGCCGGTACTTGCTGTCGGCGAGCCCCTCAAAGAGCACCTGCATCACCGCGAGGCAGATGTCGAGCCCGATGAAGTCGGCGAGTTCCAAGGGACCCATCGGATGATGGGCGCCGAGCCTCATCGCCGTGTCGATCGATTCGACCGTGCCGACGCCCTCATAGAGCGTGTAGACCGCCTCGTTGATCATGGGAAGCAGGATGCGGTTGACGATGAAGGCCGGAAAATCCTCGGCCGAGGCGGAGGTCTTACCGATCTTCGCGACGATATCCTTGACCTCCTGATAGGTCTCCTCGCTCGTCGCGATTCCGCGCACGAGCTCGACAAGCTCCATCATCGGCACGGGGTTCATGAAATGCATGCCGACGAACTTCTCGGGGCGGTCGGTCGAGGCGGCGAGGCGGGTGACCGAAATCGACGAGGTGTTGGTCGCGATCAAGGCGCTCTTTTTCAGCTTGCCTTTGAGCTTGGCAAGGATGTCGCGCTTGACGGCCTCGTCCTCGGTTGCCGATTCGATCACGAGATCGACGTCGTAGAGATCGGAAATGCGCCCCGTCGTCTTGATGCGCGCAAGCGTTGCCTTCTTTTCCTTGGCGCTGATCGCGCCCCGCGCCTTCTGGCGATCGAGATTGTACGTGATCGTCTCGATCGCCTTGGCGAGTTGAGTCTTGGAAGTGTCCTGGAGCACAACGTTGTAATGTGCGAGCGCGAGCACGTGGGTGATGCCGTTGCCCATCTGGCCCGCGCCGATCACGCCGATCGTCTTGATCGCCATGGCGGGTTCAGTCTCCTGTCTCTCCGGCCTGCGGGTAGCCGAGCTTCTTGAGCTCGGCGATGAGCGCAGGCACGGCGTCGAACAGGTCGGCGACAAGGCCGTAGTCGGCGACCTGGAAGATCGGCGCCTCCTCGTCCTTGTTGATGGCGACGATGACCTTGCTGTCCTTCATGCCGGCCAAGTGCTGGATCGCGCCCGAGATGCCGATCGCGACATAGAGGTCCGGGGCGACGACCTTGCCGGTCTGGCCCACCTGATACTCGTTGGGCACGAAGCCGGCGTCCACCGCCGCGCGCGAGGCGCCGACCGCCGCCCCCAAGAGGTCCGCGGCCTCCTCGAGCATGGCGAAATTCTCGCCGCCCTGCATGCCGCGCCCGCCCGAGATGACGATCCGCGCGCTCGTGAGTTCGGGGCGTTCGGAGCGGCTCACCTCCTGCTTGACGAAACGCGAGAGCCCCTTGTCCCCGGTGGGCTCAACCGCCGTAATCTCGCCGCCGCCGCCCTCGGGCGCGCACGCCTCGAAGGCGGTCGAGCGCACGGTGATGAATTTGATGGCATCGGCCGACTTGACCGTCGCCATGCCGTTGCCGGCGTAGATGGGGCGAACGAACGTGTCCTCGGCGAGGACCTGAGTGATCTCCGAAATTTGCGCCATGTCCATGAGCGCTGCCGCACGCGGCATGACGTTCTTGCCGAAGGTCGTGGCGGTCGCGATCACATGGCTGAAGTCGCCGGCCGTTTGCGCGATGAGCGGCGCGAGGTTCTCGG
>JAPUJA010000038.1 GCA_027296525.1 Pseudomonadota bacterium
AACATCAGCGACGCGCTGCGGGACTTCCACGCCCCCCAGCAAAACATTGTCTACGCCGACATCGAGGGAACCATCGGCCTTTACGCCGCCGGTCGCGTGCCGATACGCCGGGCCGGGCGCGGCGCGATGCCGGCGCCGGGCTGGGACGGCAGCCACGACTGGATGGGATTCATCCCCTTCGAGGCCCTTCCCCATGCCGTCGACCCGCCGGGCGGACGCCTGGTCACGGCCAACCATCGGATCGTGGACGAAGACTACCCCTATTTCATCACCGACGACTGGGCGCCGCCCTACCGTTACCGGCGCATCCAAACGCTCCTCGGCGCGCAAAGCAATCTGAGCCACGAGCATTTCGCCAAGCTGCAGGACGACGTTTACTCCGAGATGGCGGCCGAGCTCCTGCCGCTTATGGTCGAGCGTGTCGAGCGCGGATCACAAGCGATCGATCAGGCGCTCGAACGCCTCGAAGCATGGGATTTCACCATGGCGCACGATCGTCCCGAGCCGCTCATTTTCGCGGCCTGGCAGCGGGCGTTGGTGCGCGCGATCTTCGCCGACGAGCTCGGAGACGCGTTCGACGCGTTCTGGCACCTTCGACCGGTGTTGTTGCGCCGCGTCCTCACCGAAGAGGGCCGCTGGTGTGACGAGGTAAGCACCACGGAACGCGAAAGCTGCCGCGATCAGACCACACGCGCGTTGGCCGAAGCCCTTGCGGAACTCGCCGAGAGCCAGGGCGAGGAGATCGCCCGGTGGCGCTGGGGCGAGGCGCACTATGCGCGGCTCGTGCCCACCGTGCTCGGGCGCCTGCCGGTGATTGGACAGCTCATCGACGTCCGGCTCTCGACCGACGGCGGACAATTCACGGTCAATGTCGCGGGCTTTGAGCCGGCGGATCCGTCACAACCGTTCATGCAGCGCACCGCGCCGGGCTATCGCGCGATCTACGACCTGGGGGCCCCGGACCGCTCGCTCTTCATCCAGAACCTCGGTCAGTCCGGAAACCCCTTCTCGCCCCACTTCCGCGATCTCGTCCAGCGCTGGCACGAGGGCGGTTATCTGCCGATGGTAACGGAGCGCGGGGCCATCGAGGCCGCGGCGCGGCTCGTGCTCCGGCCCGAGTAATCTCCGACACGTCCGAGTGTCTCCTTGAGCGACAAACAGATACGCGAGCTCTTCCGTTTCCAAGAGGGCGACACGCCTCTGTTGCTCAGCGTTCCCCACGCGGGAACTTACCTGCCGGGTGAGATCGCCGCGGCGCTCCTGCCCGAGGCGCGCGAGCTTCCCGATACCGACTGGTATGTGGACCGGCTCTACGATTTCGTGCCCGAGCTCGGCGCGAGCCTGATCGTCGCGAACCATTCCCGCTATGTGATCGACCTCAACCGCGCGCCCGACCAGCAAACGCTCTATCCAGGCGCGGACAATACCGAGCTCTGCCCGCTCTCGGATTTCGATCGCCGCCCGCTCTATCCGCCGGGAGGCGAGCCCGGCGGCGCGGAAATCGCGCGCCGGCTCGATGCCTATTGGCGGCCCTACCACCGCCAGATCCGCCGTGAGCTCGAGCGCATCAAGGACCGTTTCGGGCTGGCCCTCTTGTTCGACGCCCATTCGATCCGCTCGAAGGTGCCGCGCTTCTTCGACGGCCGCCTGCCCGACCTCAATCTCGGCACGGCGGACGGGGCTTCGGCGCCGGATGCCCTCGCCCGACGGCTGTACGAGACGGCCGAGGCCGAGAGCGCCTTCAGCGTCGTGCTGAACGGCCGCTTCAAAGGGGGCTTCATCACCCGCCATTACGGTGACCCGCAAGCGCACATCCACGCGGTGCAGCTCGAGCTCGCGCAAGCGAGCTATATGGACGAGATTCCGCCTCGCTATCGGCCGGAACGCGCCCGGCGCCTTCGCCCGGTTCTCAAGCGGCTCCTCGGCGCGATCTCGGAATGGGCCGAAAAAGGCCCCTAGATCAAGGCCTTCCCGGTCCTTCCGCCGGTCCCGCCCGGCGTCCCCGATTAACCAATTTTTCACCGCGATCGGGGTTAACTGTGGGGCCGGCGCCCGAAGCGCCCGGCGAGGACAAATGTCTTTAAAATGAACGGCTTGGCGGGAATCTGACCGATGCTATTGATCATTGGCGCCGTTATCGTGACGGTTTGCGTCTTCGGCGGCTTCATCGCCATGGGTGGACATATCGAAGCGCTCATGCAGCCCTTCGAGTTCGTCATCATCGCCGGCGGCGCGCTCGGCGCATTCATCATCGCGAATACGAAATCGGTCATCAAGGCGACCCTCAAGGAGGTGATGGGGCTTCTCAAGGCGCCGCGCCACAACAAGGAGGGCTATATCGAGGTCCTCACCCTGCTCTATGCCATCTTCAGGCTGTCCCAGACCAAGGGCATGCTCGAGCTCGAGCAACATATCGAGCAGCCTTACGAGAGCGAGCTCTTCGCGCGGTTCCCGCGTTTCATCGGCGATCGACGCGCCGTCCTCTTTCTCTGCGACTACCTCCGTCTCATCTCCTTGGGCTCGGACAAGGCGCACGAGATGGAGTCCCTGATGGACGAGGAGATCGAGACCCAGCATCAGGAGATGCTCGAGTCCGCCGAAGCCGTGACGACCATGGCCGACGGCTTGCCGGCGCTTGGCATCGTCGCCGCGGTGCTCGGCGTGATCCACACGATGAAGTCGATCCTGGAGCCACCGGAAGTGCTCGGCGGCTTGGTCGCCGGCGCGCTTGTCGGAACCTTTCTCGGCGTCCTGCTTGCCTACGGCTTCGTCGGTCCCATCGGCATGGCGTTAAAATCCCGTGCCAACGGCGAGTCGAAATACTTCGTCTGCATAAAGGCTGGACTTCTCGCTTACATGCAGGGCTACGCGCCCGCGGTCGCGATCGAGCTCGCGCGCAAGACGCTCTTCACGGAAGAGCGCCCGAGCTTCTATGAGGTGGAGGACGCCGTCGCCGAGATGCGGACGGCGTAGACCGCCCGATGGCGGACGCGGGATCCTCCCAGCTCATCTTCATCAAGCGGGTCAAGAAACACCCGCATGGCGGCCATCACGGCGGCCAATGGAAGGTGGCCTACGCCGACTTCGTGACCGCCATGATGGCCTTCTTTCTCATGCTCTGGCTGCTCAACGCGACCACCGAGGAGCAGAAGACGGCGATCGCCGACTATTTCGCGCCGGCCAGCATCAGCAAGACGAAGAGCGGCGCGGGCGGCGTGCTCGCGGGCCGGGTCATGGCCGATACCGGCGTGCGCAGTTCGGAGTCGGCGGCTCCGCGCGTCGTGATCAACATTCCCACGCCGAGCCCCAAGAGCGAAACGGCGGGCGAGGGTCATTCGACGCAAGAGTCCGCCGATGCCGAACGCTTCTCGCCCCAGCAGCAGGAGGGTCAGGCGGCGGAAGAGCCGACAGATCCGGCCGAACTGCTCGCGGCCATCGAGGAGCGCGAGTTCGAGGAGGCCGAGCAGGAGCTGCGCGAGGCGCTCCGGGACACGCCCGAGCTGCAGGAATTCAAGGACAACATCCTGATCGACCGCACGCCCGACGGTTTGCGCGTCCAGCTGATCGACCAGGACGAGCGCGAGATGTTTCCGCTCGGCAGCCACGAGATGTACGACCACACGAAGAAGCTTCTCGCCCAAATCACCCAGGTCATCGGGCGGCTTCCCAATCCGATCACGGTCTCGGGCCACACGGACGCGACGCCCTATCGAACGGACACCGGCTACGGCAACTGGGAACTCTCGACGGACCGCGCCAACGCCAGCCGCCGGGAGCTCATCCGCGCCGGCCTTCCGGAAGGGCGAATCGTCACGGTGGCCGGCAAGGCCGACACGGATCTGCTGTTTCCCGAAGACCCGACCTCGCCGAGCAACCGGCGCATCAGCATCACGCTCTTGCGCGCGCAGCCGACGGACGAGCCGCCCGCCGATCCGATCACGACGCGCGACCTGATCGAGCGGCTCGACGCCGCCGCCGAGCCCGTGCCGGTGACGGCCGACGA
This sequence comes from Pseudomonadota bacterium, assembly GCA_027296525.1. Lineage (GTDB taxonomy): Bacteria > Pseudomonadota > Alphaproteobacteria > UBA828 > JAPUJA01 > JAPUJA01. The sequence goes on from JAPUJA010000038.1 coordinate 4,004, forward strand.
GGCGCCGAGCGAACCGTTCTTGACGCCCGCCGAGATGCTCGAGAACGTCTTCCCCTACGGCGGCTGACCGAGCGCCGGGCCTGCCCGTCCGATCGCAAATCGGGGGCTCCGGCGACCTCCCCCGCCCGGCTTGGCAAGGCCCTTCACCGAAGGCCATGATAGCCGCGTGCAAGAAATCAACGGCATCATCTCAGGCCTCGCCCCCGGCTTTCACTGTGGCTCGCCCTCGCCCTCGTGGCGGTGGCGGTCGTCGCCTACGCCCAGGATCGCATTCCCCTCGAGCTTACCTCGCTCGGCATCCTCGTCCTGCTCGCCGTCATCTTTTACGCTTTCCCGCTCGACGACGGAGCGGGCGGAAACCGCCTGGGCCCCGAGCGAATCTTCGCGGGCTTCGCCAACCCGGCTCTGATCGCCGTCGTTTCGCTCCTCGTGCTCGGGCAGGGCCTGGTACGAACCGGCGCGCTCGAGGCCGTTTCACGGCGACTCTTCCAGCTCGGCCGTTTCGGCTCGGCGACGGCGATCACGATTTCTCTCGGCTCGGCGCTTGCGCTCAGCGGCTTCCTGAACAACACCCCGGTCGTCGTGATGATGATCCCCATCCTCGTCGCGCTGTCGAACCAACTCGGGCGTCCCACCGAGAAAGTTCTGATCCCTCTGAGCTACGCGGCGATCCTGGGCGGGATGACAACCCTGATCGGCTCGAGCACCAACCTTCTCGTTGCGGGGATGGTGGTCGAGCTTGGCGAGGAGCCACTTCGCTTCTTCGACTTCACGATACCCGGGCTCGTGCTCGCCGGGATCGGCCTCCTCTACGTGCTTTTCGTCGCGCCGCGTCTGCTCGGCGAACGGCCGAGAGGCGCCGAAGAAGAAGCCGATTCCGCGGGCAAACAGTTCATCGCGCAGCTCGAAGTCAAGCCCGCATCCCCGCTCGTCGACTCGAAGCCGGTGGCCGGCATGCTGCACCAGCTTCGGGGCATGACGGTGCTCATGGTGCAACGGGGCTTCCGTTCTCTTCTTCCCCCCTTCGAGGAGCTCGTCATCCGCCCGCGCGACGTCGTGATCGTCGCGGCGACGCGCAAGGCGCTCGCCGACGCGCTCGCGCGCGCGCGCGGCATTCAGCCCTTGAGCTCGGCGCGCGACGGCGAGACGAACGCGACCCGCACGGAACAGGTCATGGCGGAAGCCGTCGTGGCACCGGCTTCGCTCCTGGTCGGGCGCAAGCTCAGCCAGCTCAACTTCCGGCAGGCCTATGGCTGCCGATTGATCGGGATTCAGCGGCATGCACGCATGCCGCGCGCGCAGATGAACGACATCCGCTTGGATGCTGGAGACGTGCTGCTGATTCAAGGCCGGCCGGCCGACGTAAGGGCGCTTCGGGAAAGCCGTGACGTGTTCGTCCTGGAATGGTCGGCGACGGAGCTTCCCTCCTATCACCACGCCCAGCGCGCGGCGCTGATCTTCCTGGCCGTGGTCGTGGCGATCGCGAGCGGGCAGGTGCCGACGGCGATCGCCGCCTTTGCGGGCGCGGTTCTCATGATCGCTACCGGCTGTCTCAATATCCGCCAAGCCGTGCGCGCGATCGACCGGGTCATTCGTCTGGTTGATCGCGAGCGCGCTCGCGCTGGGTACCACGCTCTACGAGACGGGCGGGGCCGCCTATCTCGCGCACGGTCTGACCGACCTTCTTTCCTGGATGGGGCCGGCCTATGTGCTCTCCGCCTTCTTTCTGCTCGTCGCCTGTTTCACCAACTTGCTCAGCAATCAGGCCTGCGCCGTCCTGTTCACACCCATCGCCGTTCAAATCGCCGGCGAGCTTGGCGTGGATCCCTTCGTCTTCATCGTCGCCGTGGTGCTCGCCGCCAACTGCTCCTTCGCGACGCCGATCGGCTATCTCACGAACCTCCTGGTGCTCACCCCGGGGCGATACCGTTTCGTCGATTTCCTGCGGGCCGGAACGCCGCTGATCATCCTTCTCTGGATCGGTTTTTCGATCTTCGCCCCGTGGTACTATGGGCTTCGGTAAATATAGGGACCGCGCCCGGATGCTGAAACCCGAGCCCGTCGAGACGCGAGAAGAAGCCGATGTGACCGTTCTTCGAGAAGGGGCATCCGAGCTCGCGCTCGATCACCCTCTCGACTTCTTCTATCTGGCGGCGCCGCAGCCCTGCCCCTATCTGCCGAACCGAACCGAGCGCAAGATCGTCGCGCGCCTGGGGGGGAAGGATGTCGAGGCCCGGCACGAGCGTCTGACGCGGGCCGGTTTTCGCCGGACACGCGATTTCGTCTACCGGCCGGCCTGCCCGGGGTGCAACGCCTGCGTGCCGGTGCGCGTCTTGGCGAAGGAGTTCCGGCCGTCGCGTTCGCTCCGGCGGATCGAACGGGCGAACCGCGATCTCTCCTGGAACGAGCTTCCGCCCGTTGCGCGCTACGAGCATTACAGTCTCTTCACGCGCTATCTGGAAGCGCGCCACAAGGGCGGCGAGATGACCGGTATGGACTTCGCCGACTACGGCTCGATGATCGAGGAGACGCCCATCGAAACGCGCGTCGTGGAGTTCCGCGACCCGGAGGCGCGCCTCCTCGCGGTCTGCCTGACCGACTTCTTGAGCGACGGCCTCTCCGGCATCTACAAGTTCTTCGAGCCAAGCGAAGCGAAGCGCAGTCTCGGCACCTTCATCATCCTCTGGCACATCCGGCGCGCGCGCGCGCTCGGCCTGTCTTACGTCTATCTGGGCTATTGGATCGCGGACTGCCGGAAGATGGCCTACAAGGACCGCTTCCGGCCCTTCGAAACCTTCGGACCCGAGGGCTGGCGGCGCCGTGACGTGACGCTGCGGCAAGTGCGCGCGGCGGAACCCGAGGGCGCGATCCCGGCATGACGCGGCGGATCAAACGCCGGAGCTTTCTCAAGGCGGCGGCAGGGTCGGGCCTTGCGGCGGCGGGCGGATTCGCGACCCCCGCGATCGCCGAAGAACGGCACGAGTGGCGCATGGTGACGACATGGATCGCCAACTTCCCCGGCCTCGGCACGGGTGCGAAATTGCTTGCCGATCTCATCGAGCGCGCCTCCGAGGGGCGCATCCGCATCACGGTTTACGGCGCGGGCGAAATCGTTCCCGCGCTCGAGGTGATCGGCGCCGTCTCGCGCGGCATCGTCGAGATGGGCCACGGCGCAAGCTACTACTGGAAGGGCAAGGTTCCGGCCATGCAATATCTGACGGCGGTGCCCTTCGGGCTCACGGCCCAGGAGCAGAACGCCTGGTACCAGTATGGCGGCGGCCAGGAAATCGCCGATCGGCTCTATGCCGAGCTCGGCTGCAAGTTCTTCCCGTGCGGCAATACCGGCGTTCAGATGGGCGGCTGGTTCAACAAGGAGATCAACTCGATCGAGGATTTCCGGGGCCTCAAGATGCGCATCCCGGGCTTGGGCGGCGAGGTGGTGAGGGCGGCGGGCGGCGTGCCCGACGACTTCGCGCTCCCCGACATCATGCCGGCGCTCCAGTCCGGACGCATCGATGCCACCGAATTCGTCGGTCCTTACAATGACTTAGCGGCAGGCTTCTACAAGAGCGCCAAATATTACTACTACCCCGGCTGGCACGAGCCGGCCACCTGCCTCGACGGCTATGTGAATCTGAAGATCTGGCAGGCGCTCCCCTCCGACCTCAAGGCGATCGTCACGACCGCGAACCGCGCGGTCAACCAGCTCGTGCTGAGCGAGTTCGTGACCCGCAACAACGCGGCGCTCAACGTCTTGATCGAAGAGCACGGGGTCGAGCTCAAGCGGTTCTCCGATGAGGTGCTCCAAGCGCTCGGGGCGCTCTCGAGCGAGGTGTTGCAGGATCTGACGGCGGGCGATGCGCCGAGCCGCGAGGTGTTCGAGAGCCTGCTTCGATTTCGCAAGGACGCGATGCGCTGGTCGACCATATCGGAGAAGACCTATCTCGAGGCCCGCGCGCTGCCCTACCCCTACGGCGAGATCGGCTAGGACCTCACCTCCCGAACAGCACTTCCGGCAGCCAGGTGACGAGCGCGGGAAAGGCCGCGAGCACGCCGAGCGCCGCGATCTGGATCGCGACGAAGGGCGCGACGCCGCGGTAGATATCGACCGTGCGCACACTCGCGGGCGCGACCGCGCGCAGGTAAAAGAGCGCGAAACCGAAGGGCGGCGTCAGGAAACTCGTCTGGAGGTTGACCGCGATCATGACCCCGAGCCAGATGGGATCGAGCCCCATGCCGATCAGGATGGGGCCAACGATCGGCACGACGACGAAGATGATCTCGATGAAGTCCAAAAAGAAGCCGAG
>JAPUJA010000039.1 GCA_027296525.1 Pseudomonadota bacterium
CCTCGCCCGGCCCGGCGCCCGAGAACGAGACCCCGGCGCCAATCTCGTGGCGCAGCTCGTCGGCGCCCATGTAGGGCTCGTTCCAGCGGTCGGGCGGGATCACCGAACGATAGGCCTCGGCCGCGTCGTTGATGATGGCGAGGATGGTCTCGAAATCAGCCTCGGTGCATTGCCGGATCAAATTCCGCCCGCCCGTTTCAGGTTCGAACGCCAAGTTTATCCCGTCGCGGACCGGCGAGCCACCTGTTAGCGAACCGTCGTCCCACGCCGGGATGCGGGTCGGTGTGTCGCGGATAACGGACCATCCCGAGACTTGTCGCGCCCGACCGCCTTCGATCGAAGTAAATACTCTGAACCTCGGTCGTGTACGCCCGTTCATAAGCGCCGCTCAATTTCGGCCCCAATGGACTCACCCTCCCCCAGCGGATAGAATTTCGGTTGCAACACCGGTTGTCGAGGAAACAGCCGCAATGGCCGAGGGGCGTGTCCAGCGAAGGCTCGCAGCCATCCTCGTGGCTGACGTGGCCGGCTATGGCCGGCTCATGGGGGCCGACGAGACCGGGACGCTTGCCGCTCTCCAGGCGCACCGCGAAGACCTCATCAATCCAGTGACCGCGAAACATGGCGGCCGCATCGTCAAGCTGATGGGCGATGGCGCGCTGACCGAATTCGCCAGCGTGGTGGATGCCGTCGAGTGCGCCGTGGCTATTCAGCGCGGCATCGCCGAGCGCAACGCCGGTATCCCGGACGAGCGGCGGATCGAATTCCGCATGGGCATCAACCTCGGCGACATCATCATCGACGGCGACGACATCTACGGCGACGGCGTGAACGTGGCGGCGCGGCTCGAAGCCCTTGCCGAGCCCGGTGGGATCTGTATCTCGGGCATGGTGTACGACCACGTCGCGGGCAAGATCGAGGCCGGCTTCGATGACCTCGGGCCACAGACGGTGAAGAACATCGCGCGACCGATCCGGACGCTGCGGGTGCGGCCCCCGGCGCGAAGCGATCCGGTCACCGACGTCTCCGCCCCGGTGCCGGGCTTCCAGGGCCGGCCCGCGATCGCCGTGCTGGCGTTCGACAACATGTCGGGCGACCCGGAACAGGAGTACTTCGCCGACGGCATCGCCGACGACATCCTCACGCGTCTCGCCATGTGGCGCTGGATGCCGGTGATCGCGCGAAACTCGTCCTTCGCCTACAAGGGCAAGTCCGTCGACATGCGCCGGATCGGGCGCGAGCTTGGCGCGCGTTACGTGCTCGAAGGCAGCGTGCGCAAGGCGGACGGGCGGGTTCGCGTCACCGGGCAGCTGATCGACGCCGAGACCGGCCATCACGTCTGGGCCGACCGCTACGATCGCCCGCTCGACGAGATTTTCGCGGTCCAGGACGAGATCACCGACGCGATCGTCTCGGCGCTGGAGCCGGCGGTGGGCGAGGCCGTCATGCAACGCACGCGGCTCAAGCCGCCCGCCAGCCTCGACGCCTGGGAGCTTCACCAACGCGGCATGTGGCACTTCACGCGAAGCACCAAGGAGGATTACGCGGCGGCCCGGGATTCATTCGGGCGCGCCATCGGGATCGACCCGAGCTTCGCCGGGTCGCACTCGATATTGGCGATCATCACGACGATCGAGGTGCTGTTCGCCTGGACCGACGATCCACGAGGCGCTCTCCGCGACGCGCACATGGAAGCGGAGAACGCGGTCGCGCTCGATGCGATGGACGCGTGGGCACACGTGGCGCTGTGCTTTTGCAAGATGTTCGCGCGCCAATACGAAGGCGCCCTCGCGGCGGGACGCCGGGCCACCGAGTTGAATCCGAGCTTGGCCATGGGTCACTACATTCGTGGCGGCGCCCTGATGCTCGACGGACAGCCGCGCGAGGCGATCGCCTCGATGACGCGAGCCGCACGCATCAGCGCCAAGGATCCGATGCTTCACGCGTGGCTCTCCGGGCTGGGCTTCGCGCACTACATGGCGCGGGACTACATCAAGGCGGTCGAGCTGACGACGCGTTCCCTCGTCGAGGTGCCCCATAATCCCGCCGGCCAGCGCAATCACGCGTGCGTCCTCGCCCAACTCGGCCGGACCGAGGAGGCACGAGCCGCGCTCGAACGATTCCTCGAGCTTTCTCCCGGGTTCACGGCGGAGGCGGCACGCCGTTCCATGCCGTTCCGCGACGAAACGGATGCAGCGCATTTCCTCGATGGCCTCCGTAAAGCCGGCCTCCCGGAGTGACGCGCCGTGGCGAGGCACCCTGGCACGTTATGGGATTCCGATCCGCGCTAGATGGTCGGGATGGACCCTCTCAAATTCGGTCCCACCTCGTGGTAGAAAAGGTCAGCGTATTCCCCTATGCTCAGCTTGTGGGGAGGGAACGTCATGCGGGGTGACGTTGGTCAATGGCTGGAGGCCCTCGGCCTAGGCGAACACGCCAAGATGTTTGCCGAGAACGCCGTGACAGCCGAACTGCTGCCCACGCTCACAGAGAGCGATCTAAGAGAGTTGGGAGTAGCCAAGCTTGGTCAACGCAAGCGGTTGCTCGAGGCGATAGAGGCACTTTCAAGCCACGAAGAACAGGCGGCCGACATGATCGCGCCCGGAGCGCGCGCGACAGTTAGGCCCGGTGCCGAAGCAGAGCGCCGCCAACTTACGGTTATGTTCTGCGACCTCGTGGGCTCGACCGCGCTCGCTGAGCGGCTCGATCCCGAGGACCTGCGCGAGATAATCCGCTCCTACCAGGAAACCTGCGCCAAAGCCGTAGCGCGGTTCGAGGGGCATATCGCCAAGTATATCGGCGACGGGCTACTCGTCTATTTCGGCTACCCCCAGGCCCACGAGGAC
>JAPUJA010000004.1 GCA_027296525.1 Pseudomonadota bacterium
AACTCGAAAAGGCGCGCGAATTCACCCTCGTGCGGAGTTAATAAACAACTCGAAGATAATTCGCTAATTAGCTGATTATTATTATTTTTAAAGGCCGTCAAAGAGTCGGCATCCAGGACCGTCGCGCGCCCGGCGCCAAGAACCGCGAGGGTCTTCCGGCGGGTTTCTTCATCGACCCCGCAGCCGGGCCCGATCAGGACCGCGTTCTTTCGTCCGTCCGCGAGGAAGGCGGAGAGCGCCGCGGCGTCGGCGACGGGCCGGTTCATGACGGCGGTCTGCTGGGCGGCGTAGAGCCCGAGCGCGTTGGGCGGACAAGCGACCGTGACGAGCCCGGCGCCGACCCGCAGCGCCGCGCGCGCCGCCATGCGGGCCGCGCCCGAGCTCGCCATGCCGCCGCCCACGACGATCGCATGGCCCCGCCGGTATTTATGATCGCTAAGGCGTGGCCTGGGATAACCCTCGAGCCAAAGCGCTGGCGCATTCTCATGGATCGACGGCCCGAGCGCGTCCACCAGCTCATCCGCTATCCCGATGTCGGCGACGATCACGGTGCCCGCGTGGAGGCGACCCGGGAGCAGCAGGTGACCCGGCTTGCGCCGGCAAAAGGTGACCGTCACGGCCGCCCTCGGGGCCATCCCCAAGACCTCGCCGCTATCGCCATGGACGCCGCTCGGGATGTCGACCGCGACGCTCGGAAGCGCGCGCGCCGCAATCGCGGCGATGGCCGCCAGCGCCGCTCCCTCCAAGGGACGTGCCAGCCCGGCGCCGAACAAGGCATCGACCACGAGCGCCGCTCCCTCCAAGGCATCCGCGCCGAGCTCGCCGATCGGGCCGGACCAACGCGCGGCCATCGCCGCGGCATCGCCTTTGAGCCGCTCTCTCGAGCCGAGCAACGCCAAGGTCACGGGCCAGCCGTCGTTCGTCAGATGGCGAGCGACGACGAAGCCATCGCCGCCGTTGTTTCCAGGGCCGCAAAGCACCGCGACGGGCCGCGCCGACCAGCGACGGCGGATGGTGTCCGCGACCGCGCCCCCCGCCGCCTCCATGAGCGTCTCGCTGGTGACGCCGGAGGCGATCGCGGCCCGCTCCGCCCGGGACATCTCATCGACGGTGAGAAGCTCGAATGCGCGTTTCGCCGCGCGGGTGACGGTCGGGAACTCGTCCATATCTATAAAATAATAACGTCTCAAGGCCCCAGAGGGTCTCAGGCCCCAGAGGCCGAGGGCAAGCATAGCGCGCCCGGCGAGGGCTGTCCCGTCTTCGCCGGCCTCAACGATCTCAACTGGCGGAGCTGCGCCGCGCCCGCTAGGCTCCACCCATGGGTTGGATCTCAGCGTTCGTCTCGCCATGGCCGCCAAGCGCATAACGCCGCCGGGCTGCCCCTCGCTGGCCGCGACCGCCGAGGCGGTCCGCTCGAAGCGCCAAAGCGCCCTCGAGGTCATGGAAGCCTGCCTCACCCGGATCCGGCAGAGCGAGGATACGGTCCAGGCTTGGCACACTCTCGACCCCGAGCTCGCCAAGCGGACGGCCCGAGAGCTCGACGAGAGGGGCGCGACGGGAAGCCTCGCCGGGATTCCGATCGGCCTCAAGGACGTCATCGACACCAAGGACATGCCGACGGAGAACGGCACGATCGTCGACCGGGGCCGGCGCCCGAGCGAGGACGCGGCGCTCGTCGCCCGTCTCAGGAACGCGGGCGCCCTCTTTCCCGGCAAGACGGTGTCCACCGAGCTCGCCTTTTTCTCACCCGGCAAGACGCGCAACCCGCACGACCCGGAGCGAACCCCAGGCGGCTCGTCCAGCGGTTCGGCCGCGGCGGTTGCGGCCGGCATGGTCGCGGCCGCGATCGGCGGGCAGACAGTAGGCTCCGTGATCCGCCCCGCCTCATTCAACGGCACCTGGGGAATGAAACCGAGCTATGGCGCGATTCCCGTCACGGGCGTTTCGCCCCTCGCGCCGAGTCACGATCATATGGGGGTGTTCGCGCAGAACCCGCTCGATCTCGCCCTCGTGATCGACGTGATCTCCGGCGACGACGGGCGCGATCCCGCCGCGCGCGGGGCCTCTCCCACCGCCCTCGCCGATGCCCTCCAGAGCCCGTTGGAGCGACCGCGCCTCGCCTTCATGCGCACCGCGGCCTGGGCAGACTTCGATGCCCGATTGCAGAAGCCGTTCGAAGAGCTCGCCGATTCCCTCGGCGCGCACGAAGTGGTCATGCCCGAAAAGTTCGAGGCCGCCTGGGGGCTGCACCTCACGATTCAAATCGCCGAGATGGCGAAGAGTTTCGCGCGGATCGACGATCGCTCGAAGCTCTCCCAAGTCCTGCGCCAGGCGCTCGAGGATGGCGAGGCCGTCACGGCCGAACAGTACGAGGCCGCGAAAGCCGGTGCGGAAGAACTGCGCGAGGCGTTCGGCGAACTGATGGCGGGTTACGACGCCGCGATCACGCCCTCGGCCCGAGGCGAAGCGCCACGCGGCCTGGAGCGCACCGGGGATCCGGTGTTGTGCCTGCTCTGGACCCTGTTGCGCGTCCCGGCCGTGAGCGTGCCGGCCATGACGGGCCCCGATGGTCTTCCCGTCGGCGTGCAGATCGTGGCCCCACGAGGGCATGACACGACCGCCTTGCGTGCGGCCGCCTGGGTCGGGCGCCGGCTGGGCGTTGGCGGCGAGGCCGAGCCGGCGTGAGCGAGCGCTTCTCATTCGCCCACGCCGGCGCATCCCACTGGGAGGAGGCGGCGTCGAGCGTGTTGGCCGGACTGGGCGGGAGCCGGCCGGAAAATGGTCTCGGCTTCGTCTACACGACGGATGCCTATGCCGACGCGCTCCCCGCCATCCACGACTATCTGCGCGAGGGGACGGGCGTCGATCACTGGCTCGGCACCGTTGGGCTCGGCATCTGCGCGAGCGGACGCGAATATTTCGACGAAGGGGCGATGGCCGTGATGATCGCCGATCTTCCGGCCGGTTCCTATCGCCTGATCGAACCCGGAATGACCGACGCCGAGTCCTTCAGCGCGCGCCATGGCGACTGGGCGCGCCGGAATGACGCTCATTTCGCCGTCATCCACGGCGATCCACGTCTGCCCAGTCTTTCCGATGTGATCGCGGAAATGGCGGAGAGCTTCGAGGGTTTCTTCGTCGGCGGCCTGACGTCGTCGCGCGCGAGCTTCGTCCAGCTCGCCGGCGCGATCGGTGAGACGGGCATCTCCGGCGCGCTCATTTCCCAGGACGTCGCGGTCGCCACGGCGCTCACCCAAAGCTGCTCACCGATCGGCAAGCTTCACGAGGTGACCGAGTGCGAAGAAAACATCGCGTTCACGCTCGACGGCCGACCGGCGCTCGATGTCTTCACGGAAGACATCGGCGAGGTGTTGGCGCGCGACCTTCGACAGCTGGGCGGCATCGTGTTCGCGGCGCTGCCCGTCCGGGGTTCGGATACGGGCGACTATCTCGTGCGCGATGTGATCGGGTTCGACACCGAGCAAGGCCTCATCGGCATCGGCGAAGCTCTCGAGCCCGGCACGCAAATCCTCTTCGTGCGCCGCGATCGGGCCGCGGCTTTGACCGACCTCGAGCGGATGCTCGGCGGGCTGAAGCGGCGCGCCGCGAGTCCGCCCAAGGGGGCGCTCTACTATTCATGCCTGGCGCGGGGACCCAATCTCTTTGGACCGAATTCGGAGGAGCTCAGGGCGATCGAGGGGATCCTGGGCGACGTGCCGCTCGTCGGCTTCTTCGGCAACGGCGAGATTTCCCACGACCGGCTTTACACCTACACCGGCGTGTTGACCCTCTTCCTCTAATCAAAGCGGCCCGTGGATCATCAGCGATGAAAAGCTACCGAAAGGAGCTCACCTTCACCGTCCCATCGCGGCGGGGTTTCGTGAACATCACGGGCGAGGTACGCGACTGCATCAAAGAGAGCGGCATCGCGGAAGGGCTCGTGCTCGTCAATCCGATGCACATCACCGCGTCGGTCTTCATCAATGATGACGAGTCCGGTCTTCACCACGATTATGAAATGTTTCTCGAGAGGCTCGCGCCGCACGCCCCGACGGCCCAGTACCGGCACAACGACACGGGCGAAGACAACGCCGACGCCCACATCAAACGCCAAGTCATGGGGCGGGAGGTCGTCGTCGCCATCACCGGAGGCGAGCTCGACTTCGGCACCTGGGAGCAGATTTTCTACGGCGAGTTCGACGGCAAGCGGCCCAAACGAGTCCTCGTCAAGATCATCGGCGAGTAGCCAGCCGCCCTTTGGGTGCTTGCGATGATATTCGGGTTGGAAAGCGTCGGCGCCGCTCAGCGCGCGCGGTCGCGTCGCGAGGTCGGGCGCAGAAAATCCGGCATGTGATCGCCGAATCCGGCACCGGTGTGTTCTTTCGCGCCCGGTGATTGCTTGCGCCCGCGTTTGCGCTTCGGCGCCGCCTTCCGGGTCTTCTCCTGTGGCCGAGCTTCGCCTTTTGGTCGCGCTTCGTCCTTTGGTCGCGCTTCCGCGCGTTCGCTCGAGGCCTTGCGGGATTTGGCGCGCCCCCGGGAACGCCCGCGCCGAGCGGGCTCAGGCTCGCCTTCCGGGCCTTTTGCGGCGCCGAGCCTCGGGATCGGCTTTCGGATGAGCCTCTCGATGGCTTCGATCGCGCGCGTATCCTCGGGCGTCCCCAAGGTGAACGCGCGGCCCTCCTTGCCCGCGCGCCCGGTGCGGCCGATACGATGCACATAGTCTTCCGAGTTCATCGGGACGTCGAAATTGATCACGCAAGGCATATCCAAAATATCGAGTCCGCGGCCCGCCACATCGCTCGCGACCAGCAACCGAACCGCGCCTCCTTTGAACGCGGCGAGCGTCGCCGTCCGCTCGGCCTGAGACATGTCTCCGTGCAGCGCGCCGACATCCTCGAATCCATGTCGCGCCAACGAACGGCGCAGAATATCGACATCCTTCTTGCGGTTGCAGAAGATCAGCGCTTCGCTGATCCCTTCCCGGCGCAGAAGCGCACGAAGCGCCTCGCGCTTCACCTTCGGATCCTTTCCGACCATCTGCAAGGCGTGATCGATCCCCTCGGCCGGCGAGGCCGGGGGCGCGACGCTCACTTCCTTCGCGTTCATCATGAAGGAATCGGCGATGCGCCGGACCTCCTTCGGAATGGTCGCGGAAAACATCAGGGTCTGCCGGAGCGGCGGAACCAGCCGGATGATGCGTTCGACGTCGGGAATGAAACCCATATCGAGCATGCGATCCGCTTCGTCGATGACGAGCATCTTGACCCCGTGGAGGATAAGCCGGCCGTTCTCGATGTGATCGAGCAGGCGCCCCGGCGTCGCGATCAGCACGTCCACGCCCCGGTCGATCTTGCGGTCCTGGTCTTCGATGGAGACCCCGCCGATCAGAAGCGCCATGCTCAAGGGGTGATACTTGCCGAAGGCCTCGAAATGCTCGGCGATTTGCGCCGCGAGCTCGCGGGTGGGCGCGAGCACGAGCGCGCGGGACATGCGCGCGCGCGCGCGTCCCGCC
>JAPUJA010000040.1 GCA_027296525.1 Pseudomonadota bacterium
GATGGTCGGGAGCGGTGGATTTGCGACGTGACGAAACGCATCGCGCCGCCCGAGGGCTTTGAAGCGATCTATTCGGCGCTCGTCCTCGGTCTTCACGACTATGTCGACAAGAATTATTTCCCCGGCGTGCTCATTGGGCTCTCGGGCGGTGTCGACTCGGCCCTCTCGGCCGCGATCGCGGCCGATGCGCTCGGGCCGGAGCGCGTGCGCTCGGTCATGATGCCCTCGCGCTACACCTCGCGGCAGTCCCTCGATGACGCCGCGGAGACGGCCCGGCTTCTGGGCGTGCGTCTCGATACCGTGCCGATCGAACCGGCCGTGGACGCCTTCGACGGCATGCTGAAGGAACTCTTCCTCCAGCATGCGCCCGATACCACCGAGGAGAACATCCAGGCGCGCATTCGCGGGCTCATGTTGATGGCGGTCAGCAACAAGTTTGGCCACATGGTGCTTTCAACCGGCAACAAATCCGAGATGTCGATCGGCTATGCGACGCTCTACGGTGATATGTGCGGTGGCTTTTCGGTCTTGAAGGACGTCTACAAGACGATGGTCTATGCGCTCTGCCGCTGGCGCAATCAGAACCGACCGGCGAGCGCCAAAGGGCCGGCGGGACGCGTGATTCCGGAATCGGTCCTCGACAAAGCGCCGTCCGCCGAGCTCAAGGCCGATCAGACGGACCAGGACACATTACCCCCCTACGAGGTGCTCGACGACATCCTGCACGGTCTGATCGAGGAGGAGCTTGCGCTCGAAGAGATCGTCAAACGGGGCCATCCGCGCGAGACGGTCGCGCGCGTCTGGCGGATGCTCGACGTCGCCGAATACACGCGCCGCCAGGCGCCGCCGGGGATCAAGATCACGCGCCGCTCCTTCGGGCGCGACCGCCGCTATCCGATCACCAACGCCTTCAAAGGCTTCGAATGAGCGTCGTGGTTCGCTTCGCGCCGAGCCCGACGGGCCACCTTCATGTCGGCAATGCGCGGATCGCTCTCGTCAACTGGCTGTTCGCGCAGCGGATGGGCGGACGTTTCTGCCTTCGGATCGACGACACCGACCCCGAGCGCTCGGAGGCCCAATATGCCGAAGCCATCGAGGAAGACCTCGCCTGGCTCGGGATCGCCTGGGACGAGCGTATCCGCCAGTCCGAACGGCTTGGCCGCTATGCCGAGGCGTTCGAACGGCTGCGCGCGGCGGAACGTGCCTATGCCTGCTACGAAACCCCGGAGGAGCTGGCGGCGAAGCGCAAGGCGCAGCGTGCGCGGGGCAAACCTCCGCTCTACGACCGGGCGGGGCTTTGTCTCACGGGGGAGGAGCGCGCGCGCCTCGAAGCCGAGGGCCGCCGTCCCCACTGGCGGTTCCTTCTGAATGACGCGCCCGTGACCTGGGACGATGCCTTGCGCGGCGCGGTTCGGCTCAAGGCCTCGACCATGAGCGATCCGGTGATCCTTCGTGCCGACGCTCTCCCGACCTACACGCTGGCCTCGGTCACCGACGACATCGAAATGGGGATCACCCACGTCTTTCGCGGCGAAGATCATCTCTCCAATACCGCGGTGCAGGTCCAGCTTTTCGAGGCGCTCGGCGCCGCGCCACCGGTCTTCGGCCATCTCGCGCTGCTCGCGGGCACCCACGGCGAGAGCCTCTCCAAACGGCTCGGCTCGTTGAGTCTCAGGGCGCTGAGAGCCGACGGCATCGAGGCTCTTGCACTCGCTTCTTATCTTGCGACGATCGGGAGCTCGGACGCCATCGAGCCGCACATTTCACTGGACGAGCTCGTCCACGAGTTCGAGCTCGCGAAGTTCTCGCCGAGCCCCGCGCGCTTCGACCCGGCCGAGCTCCACCGGCTCAACGGCAAGCTGCTCCACGAGCTGCCCTTCGAGCGGGTCGCCGACCGGCTGCGGGCGATGGGCCTGGGGGACGCGGACGCCGCTTTTTGGGAGACGGTCCGGGCGAATCTCGAGCGCCTCGAGGATGCCGGCTATTGGTGGCGGGTTTGCCGGAGCGCGATCGAGCCAGTGATCGAGGACGAGGCCTATCTCGAAGAGGCGGCGCGTCTGCTGCCCGAAGGCGTGTGGGACGAGACCACCTGGGGCGCGTGGACGGCGAAGATCGCCGAAGCGACCGGGCGCAAGGGGCGTCGGCTCTACCACCCGCTCCGGCTCGCGCTGACGGCCCGGGAGCGTGGACCGGAGCTGAAGAATCTGCTACCCGTCATCGACCGCGAACGGGCCTTGGCCCGGCTTCAGGGCAAGGCCGCTTGACTCAACGACAATTCGCGCCGTGAACCTCCATATTTACAACACGCTAGAGGGGCAAAAAGTCCCATTTGAGCCGCTCGATAAGGCGCATGTGCGCATGTATGTCTGCGGGCCCACGGTCTATGACCGCGCCCATATCGGCAACGCGCGGCCCATCATCGTGTTCGACGTGCTCTACCGCTTGTTAAGGCGGCTCTACCCGCGAGTCACCTATGTGCGCAACATCACGGACGTCGACGACAAGATCATTAAGGCGGCTGAAGAGTGCGGCGAAGAGATCGGTACGCTTACAGAACGCATGATCAACTGTTTCCATGAAGACATTCGAGGGCTCGACGTGCTCCCGCCGGACGAAGAGCCGCGCGCGACCGAGCATATCGAGGAGATGAAAAAGCTTATCGAGAAGCTTCTTGCGACCAATCACGCCTACCGGGCGGATGGGCATGTGCTCTTCCATGTCCCTTCATATCCCGACTACGGCAAGCTCTCCCACCGCGATCGGGAGGAGATGATCGCGGGCGCGCGCGTCGAGGTCGCGTCTTACAAGAAAGACCCGGCGGACTTCGTGCTGTGGAAGCCTTCCACTCCCGATCTTCCCGGCTGGGAGAGCCCCTGGGGGCGCGGCCGGCCGGGCTGGCATCTCGAATGCTCGGCCATGAGCCAGCGCTATCTGGGCGAGACCTTCGACATTCACGGCGGCGGGCTCGATCTGGTCTTTCCCCATCACGAGAACGAGATCGCCCAGAGCGAGTGCGCCTATCCCGGCAAGCCCTTCGTGCGTTACTGGATTCACAACGGCTACCTCACCGTGGATGGCGAGAAGATGTCGAAGTCGCTCGGCAACTTCATCACCATCCGCGAGGCGCTCGACCAGGCACGAGGAAAAGGCGAAGCTGTTCGGTTCAATATGCTAGGTACCCACTATCGCCAGCCTGCAGATTGGACTGACGCTGGTCTGCAAGGCGCAATCCACATAATGGATCGCCTGTATATAGCGCTTCGAGATGCAGAGGATGTCGAGTCTCTATCATCCAGCGCCAGTCCCAACGGAGTACTCGAGGCGTTAATGGATGACCTCAACACACCTCTTGCACTTCGAAGACTTCAAAGGATCGCCAGCCAGCTAAATAAGGCGAATAGCGTGGACCGAAAACGCGAACTTAAGAACGCTCTGCTCTCAAGTGGAGAACTTCTCGGTTTATTGCAAAAGGAGCCGGATGACTGGTTAAAGGGAAAAATCACCTATGAAGTTGAGATGGAGGCAGTTGCTGCTGCAACACCTGGACTGGGTGCAAGGAAGACTGAGCAAGAGGAAGAAATAACCCTAGGAATTAAATTTGCCCTAGAGATGGATGCTGAGTTAATTCGCGGAGAACCATGGATTAACCAAAAGATTGCCAAACGTATTGAAGCGCGTAAACGTAAGGACTTTGCAGCCGCCGACGCGATCCGCGACGAGCTGGCGGAGAAGGGCATAATCCTCGAAGATCGCCCCGACGGCACGACGGACTGGCGGCGGGCATGAGCAGCAAGACCGACAAGCGCGTCTATCTCTACGACAGCACCCTCAGGGACGGCGCGCAGACCCGCGGGGTCGATTTTGGCGCCGGCGACAAGCGCCTCTTGGCCGCGGAGTTCGACCGGCTCGGGATTGACTACATCGAAGGCGGCTGGCCGGGTGCGAACCCGACCGACGACGCCTTCTTCGCCGATCCGCCGAAGCTCGCACGAGCCAAGCTCGTCGCCTTCGGCATGACCCGGCGCCCAGGGAGGAGCGCGGCCAACGATCCGGGCTTGCAAGCCATGCGCGCCGCAGGCGCCGACGCCGTCTGCCTGGTGGGAAAGGCCTGGGATTTCCAGGTCGACGCGGTGCTCGAAGTCTCGCGCGAGGAAAACCTCGAGATGATCGCCGACAGCGTCGCCGCCCTCAAAGAGCAGGGCGTCGAGGTCTTCTTCGATGCCGAGCATTTCTTCGACGGCTGCAAGGCCGATCCGGATTACGCGCTTCGATGCATCGAGGCGGCCTACGAGAAAGGCGCG
>JAPUJA010000041.1 GCA_027296525.1 Pseudomonadota bacterium
GGCACGCGCCAGCGCCACCCGTCGGCGCTGGCCACCCGAGAGCTGATCGGACCGGCGATCTCCGTAGCCGGTGAGCTTGATCATTTCGAGCGCCTCGTCGATACGCGCGTTGAGCTCAGCCTTGGGGAGCTTCGCCTTGCGCATGCCGAAGGCAATGTTTCCGCGAACGTTGAGATGCGGAAAAATCGCGTAATTCTGGAACACCATGTTCGTCGGCCGCTCATAGGGTGGGACGACCGACATCTCCTGCCCATCGATGTAAATCTCGCCCTTCGTCGGTGATTCGAACCCCGCCAAAAGGCGCAAGAGCGTCGTCTTGCCGCAGCCCGACGGCCCCAGAAGCGCGAAGAACTCGCCCTTCTCGACGTCGAAACTTACCTCGTCGACGGCACGGACAGGACCGAAATGCTTCGACAGGCCGTGGAGTGAAATGATGGACGGATTGTCGCTCATGCCACCACAGGCGCCGCCGCCTCGCCCCGCACGCCCCGCCGGCGCACCCACTCCGAGAACGCAATGACGAAGAAGGATGCCGCCAGGATGCAGGAGCCGAGAGCCAGGACATTGGGCAGCTTCGACGGAAACCGGAGCTGGCTCCAGATATAGACGGGAAGCGTCACCTCGGTACCCGCGAGGAAGAAGGCAAGAATGAACTCGTCGAATGATTCGGTGAAGGTCAGCAGCAGGCTCGCGATGAAGCCCGGCAGCGCGAGCGGAAAGGTCACGCGCCAGAAGGTCATCCAAGCGTTCTCGCCGAGATCCATGGCGGCCTCCTCGAGGTTCCTATCGAAACCCTCGAGCCGCGAAATCATCACGAGCATGGCGAAGGGCACGGCAATCAGGGTATGCCCGATGGCGATGGTGAAGAGCGTGAGCGGGAGGCCCGCCGCGTTTGCCAGAACCAGGATCGAGATACCGAGGATGATGCCGGGGATGACGAAGGGAAGCATGATCATGCCGACGATCGGGCCGCGCCCCCGCAGCCGATAGCGGGTCACCGCCTTGGCCGCGAGCGTGCCGAGGATCGTGCTGAAAATCGCCACCGCGCTCGCGACCTTCAGGCTGTTGAAGAGCGCTTCGATCAGGCCCCCACTGGCCGCCATCTTGCCGTACCATTCGAGCGTGAAGCCCTTCAACGGAAAGGCGACGTAGATCGAATCGTTGAACGAGAAGAGCGGCAGGAAGAGAACCGGCACGTAGAGGAACAGCAAATAAACCACGGCATAGACCCCGAGAGGGCCGAACTTCCTCGATGAAATTCCCGTCTTGCGCATCACACGAGTCTCTTCGTCCGCTGGATCAGCCAGAGGAAGGCGCAGATCAAGAGCGCGATGCTCAGCATCGATATTACGGCGATCGCCCCGCCCATGGGCCAGTTGTTCGCCTTGCCGAACATCGACTGGATGATGTTGCCGATCATGATGCCCGTCGTCCCGCCCACCAGGCTCGGCGTCACATAATCGCCGACCGTCGGGATGAAGACGAAGAGGCTGGCCGCGATCACCCCAGGGCTCGAGAGCGGAAGCGTGACCCGAAGGAAACGCATCATCGGTCCGTCGCCAAGGTCCGTCGCCGCCTCGAGCAGCGAGCGGTCGATCTTCTCGAGGGAGACGTATATGGGCAGGATGGCGAAGGCGGCCCAGGCGTGGGCCAGCGTGATCACTACCGCGAACGGGTTGTAGAGGAGGAATTCGAGCGAGTTCTCGAGGAGGCCGATGCTCTTCAGGCCTGAGTTGATCACCCCCTCGTAGCCCAGGATGATCTTCCAGGCGAAGACACGCAGCAGATAGCTCGTCCAGAACGGCACGGTGATCAGAATGAGCCACGTCATCTTGGCCCGTTTGACCCGGAAGGCCAGGAAATAGGCCATCGGATAGGCGAGGATCACCGTCGCCAGGGTGACCGCCCCAGACATCTTGATCGATTTCCACAGAAGCGCCGGATAGATCGGCTTCTGGAAGAACATGATGTAGTTGGTGAAGGTGAAGCTGCGGTCGAAATCGAGGTAGTTCTGGGTCCAGAAACTGAAGGTGACCAGCAGGCCCAACGGCAAGGCCAGGACCAGAAACATGTAGATGAGCGTCGGCGAGAGCAGGGCGTAGCCGCGCGCCTGCTCGCTCCTGAGGAAGAGCGCGCGCACCCAGACGCGCAAGCCGAGCCGTTCCGGCTCAGCCGCCACGCCCACGGTAACCTTCGCGTGTTCCGTCATCTATAGCCTTTGCCCCCGCGCGCCCAGACTACGGTCTTTCGCCCGGCGATCAAGCCACGCGCGCGATTTTCGGCGCCCCGGTATGGAACCGCCGGCTTCCCGTCCCAGGTGAAGCCGGCGGCCCGCAAACGAGTTGCTGTTTGGGTCTAGAAGCCCGCCTTGACCTCCTCGAACATCGTCTGAAGCTCGGGCTCGTTCTGGATCGGCTTCTGGAAGATGCCCGAGTTCAGCAGGGTGTTTGGATCCTCGGGCAGGCCGACCCTGAGGAGGTCTTTGGTGTCGATCATCTCGAAGGCCTTCTTGTTCGCGTGGCCATAGCCCCATTCGGACATCTCATAGACGCCGGCGCTCGGCGACAACAGGCTGTCGATGATCTCGTAGGCGCCATCGACATCCTCCGCCCCGGACATGAGCACAAGCCCACAGGTCCAGGTCATCGCCCCTTCCTTGGGCTGCATCCAGCTGACCGGAACTTCCTCACCCAAAAGTGCCGCGTAGGCCTCGTTCCACGCCACCGCCGCCACAAGCTCGCCGGAGGCGAGCGAATTCTCGATATCCGTCATGCTGTTCGTGTAGTAGCGCAGAAGCGGCAGCTGCTCCTTCAGAAGATCCTTCGTCATCACCACCTCTTCGTCCGTCATGTCGAAGGGGTCCTCCGCCCCGCCATAGATCGCCGCCACCATGACGCCATCGATCAGGCTGTCGATCATGGCAAGCCGACCACTGTAGCGTTCGTCCCACATGAGACCCCAGGACTCTTCCTCGAGCTCCACCAAATCATGCCGGTACAGAATGGAGGTCTGGCCCCAGTCCTGACAGACCCAGTAACGCTCGCCGTCGATGATCGTGCCCGGCACGTTCGTCAGCATTTCGATCGAGTCCGCGAAGTTCGGAAGCCGCGAGGTATCGATCGGCTGGATCACACCGGCCGCCGCCCAATGGGGCACCTTGTACGAGCAGATCATCGTGGCGTCCGGCTGAAATCCCGCGCGGATCTTGGCGAAGGCCTCTTCCTCATCGCCGAATGCCGAGAAGAGTGGGGGGTCACCAAACTTTGAGATGAACTGCTGATGGAAGCCTTCTTCGTCGTAGCCGCCCCAGCCCAGCAGCAGGGGAAGATCGGCGGCTCGCACCACCTTGTGAACCAACGGGACCGAAACCACCCCGATGCCAAACGCGGCCAGGGCCTTCTTGAACTCCCGCCGGGTCATCGTGCCCGCGCGGTACTTGGCGAGAAAATCGTTCTTGTCCATAACCTTTACCTCTCCCGTTTGAAATAGGCCTCTGCGTCCACCGACCTTCGGGCGCCGAAGGCCGCCCGGACCTGCCTGGATTCTTTCACTTTCCGTCCCGGCATTCAACTCCGGGCGGCTTCATATAACCGTGAGCCTTAAGGCACACCCACGGGGCACCCCACCAACCCTCTTCAAACCACTGAATCCGAAAGGAACCCTCTCGGAGCCGCCGAAGCCTCGGTCGGCAGCGGCCTAGAAGCCGGCTTTTACCTCCTCGAACATCCGCACGATGTCGGTGTACCGGTCCGGATAGGCGAAGAAGTGACCCTTATCGAGGAGCACTCCCGGATCGCTCGGGAGCCCAATCTTGGCGAGCTGCTCCGGACCCACGAGCTCGAACGATTTGCTGTTCGAATGGCCGTAGCCGTACTCGGTCATCAAATAGGCGCCGGCTCTCGGATCGAGCCTGGAATCGAGCACCTCATAGGCGAGATCGAGGTTGGGCGCGTCCTTGATCAGGACGTAGCCGCAGACCCAGTTGAGCGCCCCTTCCTTGGGCTCCATGAACTTGACCGGCAAACCCTCCCCGAGCAGCTCGACCGCCGTATCGTTCCAGGTCAATGCGGCGACGAGCTCGCCCGCGGCAAGCCCCTGCGCGACCGACGAGAGATCGTTCGTATAGAAGCGAAGCAGCGGTTTCTGCTCCTCGAGCACCACCTTGAGCCTCGCGAGGTCGTCGTCGGAAAGGTTGTAGATATCGATGCCGGCATAGATCGCCGCGACGAAGGCGGTGTCGCCGGCGGCATCGATCACCGCGAGCTTGCCGGCGTAGCGCTCATCCCAAAGCAGGCCGAACGATTCCTCGTCGATATCGACCAAATCGGTGCGGTAGGTCACCGAGGTCTGTCCCCAGTCCCAGGGGATGAAATACTGCTCGCCGTCATAGACCGTGTTGTCCAGGGTCTTGAGCGCCGGAAAGACGTCACCCCAATTGGAAAGGCGTTCGGTGTCGATCGGCTGAATGAGACCCGCGTCGTACCATTTCTTCGTGATCGCGCTGCAGGGATGCGCGATGTCGGGCGTAAATCCGGCGGCGACCTTGGCGAAGGCCTCGTCCTCGTCGCCGAAGAGGCTGAAATCGGGACCCTCCGGGTGGTCCTCGATGTATTTCGGGTCGAACCCGGGAAGCTCATAGCCGCCCCAGGTGAAGATGATCGGCTGGTCAGCGGCACGCGCCGAGCGGGGGATCATGGGCAGAGTGACCATGGCGAGCCCGGCCGCCGCCAACCCCTTGTTGAGATCGCGACGGGAAGGCTTGCCCATCGCCAACTTGTTGACAATATTGTCTTTAGACATCGGCCATACTCCCTGATTGTCGAGCGCCGCGACCGTCTTGCGCGACCGTCTCGATGGACGCGGCGCGATTCCTTAGGCTACCCGAATAGTCACAAATTCACTCGATCCCCGCAAGCGCGCCCGGCCTGTGACGAGCGCCGCGGTTTGGAGCGCCGTCACGCTTACGCGATCAGCCGCTCGGCCCCGCGCTTGGCGAGACTGCGAGCGATGATGAGCCGTTGGATCTCGCTGGTCCCCTCCCAGATGCGATCGACCCGCAATTCGCGGAAAAACCGCTCGGCGACGTTCTCGCGCATGTAGCCGCGCCCGCCGAAGATCTGCACGGCCCGGTCGGCCACGCGGTTCGCCATCTCCGAGGCGTAGAGCTTGGCCATCGAGCATTGGGCGTGGAGAACCTTGAGCTCTTCGCCCTGATCGTGGCCCTCGGCGGTGCGGTAGGTCATGAGACGCGCCGCCCAGAGCTCGGTCAGGCTGTCCGCCAGCATGAACTGGATCGCCTGAAACGCGCCGATCGGCTGGCCGAAGGCGCGACGTTCCTTGGCGAACGCGCCCGCCTCATCGATCAAGCGGCTGGCCGCGCCCAGACAGCGAGCCGCGATCATCAGGCGCTCGTAGCGGAACCACGCGTAGGTGAACTCCATGCCCTGCCCTTCCGCGCCGATACGGTGGGTGGCCGGCACCTCGACGCCCTCGAAGGCGTAGATCGGATGGTGGGCGGCATAATTGTGCATATAGACGGGCGTCCGCACGAGGCTGACGCCGGGTGAATTCTTGTCGATGAAGAAGAGGGCGTGGGCGCCCTCATGGGGTCCGTCCGCAAGCCGGGCCTGGAGAATGAAGTGATCGGCGTAATTTCCGCTCGTGACGTGCCACTTCTCGCCGTCGATGACGTAATCCTCGCCCCTGCGCCGCGCCGTGGTCTCGATCGCCTCGACGTCCGAGCCGGCCCCGGCTTCCGTGATGGCGTAGCATTCCTCGCGGCGCCCCTCGATCACCGGCTTGAGCCAGGTTTCCATCTGGTAGGGGGTCACGGCATCGGCGAGAAAGCACGCCGGCGCGGCGAAACACCAGCCGAGCGCGTTGGTCGCGCGGCCGATCTGCTCGGAGACGATCGTCTGCTCGAGCATCGAAAGGCCGCCTCCGCCAAGCTCCTTCGGCATGTTCATCGCCTGAAGCCCGAGCTCGCGCGCGCGCTCACGATGACGCGCGCGGAGCTCGTCGGGCAGCGCGCCATCGTTCAGCTCGACCGCGACCTCGTGGGGGACGAGCTCGTCATCGACGAAACGGCGCACCCGCCCCTGAAGAGCCCGGGCGGCATCGGGGAGCGGATAGGTCACGGTCGAAGGCTCCGAGCCGTCCGCCCCATGGCCGCTCCCAACGGTTCCTCCTTGGCGGTCCGCCCGAAGAAAAGCCGGTTCATGGCGTCGGCCGCTTCGTCGTCGGCCCAGGGTTCTTCGACATACTGAAGGAGCGCGAGGAGGCGCTTGCGCCCACCCTTCACCTTCGTCGCCCGGTGATAGTTGTAGCGCCCCTCGAAAAGCGAAAGCGTGCCCGGCGCGGGCGAGAGGCGGATGAGACCCTCGTGCGTGCCGTCGATGGCCTTACGGAGGCCCCCGAGGTCCTCACCGTCCGGTCCGCGCAGGCGGGGCACGAACTCGAAGAGGCCACCGGCCGCGCCCTGTTCCAGCATGACGGTCACGCTGAAATCATGCTCGTCGAAATGCCAGTCCTGCTCGTCGCCCTCGCCCATCACCGTGTAGTTGAGGCCGTTCAGCCGGTCGGACCCGCGGTAGAGCCTTCCTCGCCGGAAGACCCGTCGAACGAATTCGAGCATCCGCTCCCATTCATAGACCTGACGCATCAGTGACGCTTGCGGAATTTCATCGTTCGCGACGAACTGAAGCGCCGTGTGGATCGGATAGCGCCGCGGGTCGTCGGCCGCCAGGCTTTCCGGGTCGACCGCGTCGGGCATGCCCTCTCCGTAGGCGAAGATGTGCTCCATATGGTAGGCGGTTCCGCCGCAGGCGAGCGCCTCCCGGGCGATCGCCGTCAACGCCTCAGGCTTCAGGAAGCCGGGGAGCAGGCAAATGCCCGCCTGCGCGATTTCATCCTGGCAGCGGCAAACGAGCGCCGCTCCCGCCGGATCCGTGAGCCGGTCGAGGGGATAGCGCTCAAGATCGACCGCCGACGGTCTCTTCCGGCCTTCCTTCATGGATTAACGTCCCGAACCTCCAAACGATACGATCCCGCCCGGCGTGGCCGGCCGGATGGCCCTCACGCGGCCGAGTCCATTTCACGCATTTTTTCGTTACGGGCCGCGACGCCGCCGGGCTCGGGCGCCTTGCGAAGACGCGCCACCGGAAGAGCCCTTCGGACGTCGTCGTGGAACTGCTGCACGCAGAGCTCCTTCTCCGAAAGGAACCCGACGTCGTAACTCTCGGATTCGAGGCCGGCCTGCACGCCCTGGGTGAGCTCCTTGTCCTCGATATAGACCTGAATGTTGATCCGCCGATTGAGGTAGCGCGCGGCGCGCATCGCCCGGCGGGTATCGGGATGGCCGTAGCTTCGACCCTGCACCACGCTCCGACCGGGACCGGTGGGGATCACCTGGAAGAATTCGAGCGTATCAGGGTAGGCGCCGATCGACCAGTTCGGAACGACGCTGTAGTAGTTCCAATTGCGTCGAAGCTCGGGCGGGAGATGCTCGGCTTCGGGCA
>JAPUJA010000042.1 GCA_027296525.1 Pseudomonadota bacterium
CGTCGCCGCCATGGGCGCGCGCCACGTCGCGCGCGATCGAGAGCCCGAGGCCCGCGCCGCCGGTTGCCGGGTGGCGTGATTCATCAAGCCGGAAGAAGGGTTTGAAGACGGCCTCTCGGTTTTCCTCGGCGATGCCGGGGCCGTCGTCCTCGACCGCGATCTCGATCACCTTCCCGCTCAGGCGGGCCGAGATCTTGACGGCCTCGCCATGGCGGAGCGCGTTTTCCACGAGGTTCGTGAGGCAGCGCTTGAAGGCGTTCGGGCGAACCTGCATCTGGACCTCGACGTCGGCCTCGAGCTCGACATGGTTTCCCTTGCGCGTCGCGTCTTCGACCACGTCACGAAGCAGCTCCGAGAGTTTCACCTCGCGGATCGTCTCGAGGCTATCGCCCCGGGCGAAGGCGAGATACTCGTCGATCATCTTCTCCATCTCGGTGAGGTCGTTGCCCAGGCTCTCCGTCTCACCATCGGGCGCCATCATCGCGAGCTGGAGCCGCATGCGGGTCAGCGGCGTGCGCAGGTCGTGGGAAACACCGGCCAGCATTTCGGTGCGCTGCTGAATCTGGCGCTTGATGCGTTCCTGCATGTCGAGAAAGGCGATCGCCGCTTGGCGAATTTCGCTCGCGCCCTCGGGCTTGAGATGGGCGCTGGGGCGCCCTTTGCCGAACGCTTCCGCCGCCTTGGCCAATCGGCTTATCGGCTTCATTTGATTGCGCAAGAAGATGACGGCGAGTCCGATCAAGAGTATCGAGGTCCCCACCATCCACATGACGAAGATGTATGTGGTCGAGCTCGTCAGCCGTTTTCGCGAGGCCAGCACTTCGAGCACGCCGTCCTCGAGCTGGATCTTGATCTCGACCAGGCGCTCGTAACTCCGGGTGTCCACCTGATAGGGATAATGGAGCCGTTCGCCGAGCGCGCTGGTCAGCACCCGATCCAACATTCGGCTGGTCGCGTGCGGTGCTTCATCGGGCAGCTCTGCGTCCGGGACGAAATTGATGTCGAGATGCATGTGCCGCTCGACGTCGGCGAGGAGTTGCCGCTCGATCTCGGAGCTCGGTGCGTCTTCCCGGATCTGAACGATCGCCGCGAGCTCGCCGGCAAGGCCCAGCGCGAGGCGCCGGCTCACGCTGTCCCAATGCCGTTCGTAGAAGATGAGCGTCACCATGCCTTGGAGCAGGATGAGCGGCGTGATGATGATGATGAGGGAGCGGCCGAACAGGCTCCGGGGAAGGATTCGCTTGAGCAGCTTCATGGCGACGCCCCGTCGGATCCCCTAGTCGGGCCGAAGCGCGTAGCCCACGCCCCACACGGTCGTGAGATAGCGGGGCGTCTTGGGGTCGGTCTCGATCTTGCGCCGCAGACGATTGATTTGAACGTCGACCGCGCGCGTGTCGCCCGGCATTCCCGTTCCTTTGCTCAACTCTTCGCGCGAGACCGGCTCGCCGGCGTTGAGCGCCAAGAGGCGCAGGAGTCCCAATTCACCGGACGTCAGGCGCATGACCTTGCCACCGCGGCTGAGCTCGTCGGAGGCCGGATCGAAGGTGAACGCACCGAAGCGAACGACGTTGGGCTTGATGGCGGTGCCCGTGCGCCGAAGGATCGTTGCGATCCTGAGCAGGAGCTCCCGGGGCTCGAACGGCTTGGTGAGATAATCGTCCGCGCCGCTTTCGAGTCCGGCGATGCGGTCTTGGGTCTCGCCCATGGCGCTCAGGAGGAGGATCGGCACGTCGGATTCGCGGCGCAGCCTGTCGGTCAGCTCGATACCGTTCTCGCCCGGCATCATGACGTCGAGCACGATGAGGTCGAAACTGAGCCCTTCGAGTTTCCCGCGCGCCTCCGCCGAATCGACCGCGACGGTCACCCGGTAGCCGTTCTCCGAGAGATATTGGCGCAGAAGCTCTCGAAGCCGCGTATCGTCATCGACGACGAGAATGTGAGGGCGCTCGACATTCATCGTCGGCCCGCCTCAGCCGGTGGCGCGGCGATCCGACGCCGTGCCCTCGAGGCGCGCCCTGTCGTGTTCGTTGATCATGTTCAAAAGGACCCGGCGGTAGCCCTCGACCGCCTCGGGGCCCGCCCGGCGATAGGCTTCGGCGATCCGGCGGCGTTGGTCCTGGGAAAGGCGCTGTTCGAGCGCGACTCCCTCGGCCGTCAGCCGAAGCAGGCGCCGGCGCCGGTCACGTACACCGGTGCGCTGCTCGATGAAGCCCCGCTCGATCAGCTGGCTCAAGACCCGGGAGAGGCTTTGCTTCGTGATGTCGAGGATATCCAAGAGCTGGGCGACCGAGATCTCCGGATAGCGACTGACGAAATAGAGCACCCGATGGTGCGCGCGTCCGAATTTATACGCCGCGAGGATCTGGTCGGCCTCGGCGGTGAAGTCCCGGTAGGCGTAGAAGAGGAGCTCCATGCTCTGGCGCAGCTCGGCTTCGCGCAGGAACAGGGGATTGGCGCCGGATTTTATGTCAGTCATGTTGACTTATATTGCGCTAAATGATAGTGGACGCAAGATTCTTTTCCCTAAAGACGACGGCCTCCCGTGACACGACCCACGGCGGAAACCGCCCAACTCTTGCCCTATGACGATCGGGACGGGGTGATCTGGTTCGACGGTGCGCTGGTTCCCTGGCGTGAGGCCAAGGTCCATGTGCTGACCCACGGCCTGCATTACGCGAGCTGCGTCTTCGAGGGCCTGCGGGTCTATGGCGGACGGCCCTTCAAATTGCCTGAGCACAGCGAGCGGCTCGCCTTCTCGGCCAAATGCCTCGGCTTCGAGCTTCCCTACGGCACCGCCCAGGTGATTGAGGTGATCCGCGAGGTGATCGCGGCCCAGGGCATCTCGGAAGGCTATGTCCGCCCCATGGCGTGGCGGGGCAGCGAGATGATGGCGATCTCCGCCCAGCAGACCCGGATCCATGTGGCGGTCGCCGCCTGGGAGTGGGGCTCCTATTTCACCGACGAGGGAAGG
>JAPUJA010000043.1 GCA_027296525.1 Pseudomonadota bacterium
AGCCGAAGATGCGCATCAGGTCGTCCTCGAGCGAGAGGTAGAAGGTCGATGCGCCGGGATCGCCCTGGCGCCCCGAGCGGCCGCGCAGCTGGTTGTCGATGCGCCGGGCCTCGTGCCGTTCGCTCCCGATGACATAGAGGCCGCCCGCCGCGATCACCTGCTTCTTCTCCTCGGCGACCTCGTCGCGGACACGCGCCTCCTCCGCACGCGGGCGGTCCTCGTCCTCGATGTCTGCAAGCTCGTTGAAGACTCGTATGTCGGGATTGCCGCCGAGCTGGATGTCGGTGCCGCGGCCCGCCATGTTGGTCGCGATCGTGATCGCGCCCAGGCGCCCGGCTTGCGCGATGATGAGGGCCTCCTTGTCGTGGTGGCGGGCGTTCAGCACATTGTGGGGGATATTCTTCTGCTTCAGCAGGCCGGAGAGAATCTCGGACTTCTCGATGCTGACCGTGCCGACGAGCACGGGTTGGCTCTTCGCCCGGCAGGCCTCGATCGTCGTCACGATGGTGCGGTATTTCTCGGCCGCCGTGCGGTAGACCTCGTCGTCGTGATCCACCCGGATGCAGGCCAGGTTGGTCGGGATCTGGACCACCTCGAGATCGTAGATCTGGCTGAACTCGCCGGCCTCGGTCGCGGCCGTGCCGGTCATGCCCGCGAGCTTCGGGTAGAGCCGGAAATAATTCTGGAAGGTGATCGAGGCCAGCGTCTGGTTCTCGTTCTGGACCGGCACGCCCTCCTTCGCCTCGAGGGCCTGATGCAGACCTTCGGAGAGGCGCCGGCTCTCCATCATCCGGCCCGTGAACTCGTCGATCAGAACGACTTGGCCGTCCTTGACGATGTAATCGGTGTCACGCCGGAACATCGTGTGCGCGCGAAGCGCGTTGTTCACATGATGGACGATCGAGACGTTCTCGATGTCGTAGAGACCGGGGCTCTTGAGCAAACCGGCCTCTCTGAGCAAGCTCTCCGCCTTTTCCGTGCCCTCTTCGGTGAGCATGACGCGCCGGGCCTTCTCGTCCTTTTCGTAATCCGCCTCGTCGAGCTTTCGCACGAGACGGTCGATCGCGACATAGGCCTCGGAGGAGTCCTGGGTCGGGCCTGAGATGACGAGCGGCGTGCGCGCCTCGTCGATCAGGATATTGTCGACCTCGTCCACGATTCCGAAATTGAACGGGCGCTGGACCATGAGCTCGAGCCGGGGCTTCATGTTGTCGCGCAAATAGTCGAAGCCGAACTCGTTGTTCGTCCCGTAGGTCACGTCGGCGGCGTAGGACGCGCGCCGTTCCTCCTCGCTCAGCCCGTGGATGATGCAGCCGACGGTGAGCCCCAGGAATTTGTAGATTTCGCCCATCCATTCGGCGTCGCGGCGCGCGAGATAGTCGTTGACCGTCACGATGTGAACGCCCTGGCCTCCGAGTGTGTTGAGGTAGACGGGCAAGGTCGCGGCGAGGGTCTTGCCTTCGCCCGTCGCCATCTCGGCGATGTTGCCCTGATGCAGCACCATCCCGCCGACCAGCTGAACGTCGAAATGGCGCTGGCCGATGGTCCGGCGCGCGGCCTCGCGCACGGTGGCGAAGGCCTCGTGCAGCAGACCCTCGAGATCCTCGCCCTTCTTGAGCCGCTCGCGGAACGTCTCGGTCCGCTGGCGCAGGGCCTCGTCCGAGAGCGCTTGGGTCTCGTCCTCGAGCGCGTTGATCTTGGCGACGTCCTTGGCGAAGGCCTTGACGGTGCGCTCGTTGGAGGTGCCGAACACGCGGCGCGCGAGATTGTTTAGCATCGATATCCCGAGGCTTGCTCGATCACATGGGACCGGAGGGTCAGGAAAGCCTGCAAGTTGACGGAGCGATTGGGCTTTGTCGAGAGATAAGCACGCGCCCCTGGGCTGTCAACGGGGCTTCCCGGGCGGGCCGTTGCCGGGTCTGGACAATTCGTCTATTAGGGACTCGCCATGGTGGAACGCTCTCCCCTCGCCCCCAAAGGCTTCCCTCGCATGCCTCCGGTGGCGGGTGTGCGGCTCGCCTCCACGGAGGCGGGCATTCGCTACCAGGGCCGCTCGGACCTTCTGCTCGTCGAGCTCGCGCCGGGGTCGGCGGTTGCGGGCGTGTTTACCCGCTCGAGCACGGCCTCGGCGCCGGTCGAGTGGTCCCGCAGAGTCGTGCGCGGTGGGCAGGTGCGCGCGATCCTCGTGAATTCGGGCAACGCGAACGCCTTCACCGGGCGCGCCGGACACAAGACGGTCGCGCGCACCGCCGAGGCGACCGCGTATCTCTTGGGCTGCCCGCGGCGCGAAGTGCTCGTGGCCTCCACCGGGGTGATCGGCGAGCCGCTCGAGGCGGAGAAGACCCTCCAGGCGCTGCCCAATCTCGGCGGCCGGCTCATGCCCCGGGGCTGGCCGGCGGCGGCGCGCGCCATCATGACGACGGACACCTTTCCCAAGGGAGCGACGCGGGGCGCGCGGATCGCCCGCCAGCGGGTCGTCATCAACGGCATCGCGAAGGGCTCGGGCATGATCGCCCCCGACATGGCGACCATGCTCGCTTTCATTTTCACCGACGCCCGGCTTCCCGCTCCGGTCTTGCGGACCCTGCTCAGGCGCGCGACCCGCCGATCCTTCAACGCGATCACGGTGGATAGCGACACCTCCACGAGCGACACATGCCTTCTGGTGGCGACCGGTCAGACGAGCGTGCGCCCCAGGGTGGCCTCGGCCGGCGATCGGCGGCTCGATGACTTTCGCTACGCCCTCGAGGAGCTCATGACCGACCTCGCGCAGCAGATCGTGCGGGACGGCGAAGGGGCGCAGAAGTTTGTCACGATCACGGTGAGCGGCGCGAGGTCGGAGGACGCCGCGCGCCGGATCGGGCTCTCGATCGGAAACTCGCCCTTGGTCAAGACGGCGATCGCCGGGGAGGACCCGAACTGGGGCCGGATCGTGATGGCCGTCGGCAAGTCGGGGGAGGCGGCCGATCGTGACGGCCTCGAAATCCGTATCGGGGGCCATCTCGTGGCGAGCGAGGGCGACGTCGATCCGAACTATGACGAGGCCGCCGTGGCGCGCCACATGAAGGGCCGGGCGATCGCGATCGAGGTCGATGTGGCCGTGGGCCGGGGGCGCGCGACGGTCTGGACCTGCGATCTCACCCGCGGCTACATCGAGATCAACGCCGACTACCGGTCATGACATCGGCCGAGGACGGGCCGGTTCTGCTCGTCGCGGCCATCGCGCTCGTGGATCCCGACGGGCGTGTGCTGCTCACCCGTCGGCCCGAGGGAAAGCCGATGGCGGGCCTCTGGGAATTTCCGGGCGGCAAGCTGGACCCGGGCGAGACGCCCGAAGAGGCTCTCATCCGCGAGCTCCGGGAGGAGCTCGGGGTCGATACCGAGGAAAGCTGCCTCGCGCCCTTTACTTTCGCCTCGCACGGCTATGAGCGCTTCCATCTGCTGATGCCGCTCTATCTCTGCCGGGTCTGGAGCGGCCGGCCCGAGCCCAAGGAGGGCCAGGAGCTCGCCTGGGTCCGCCCGAGCCAGATGACGGATTACCCCATGCCGCCCGCCGACCGGCCCCTGGTGGCCATGCTGCGCGACTTCCTCTAGCCTCGCCTGCCGCCCCACGGATCGCGCCTTGGCGGTTAGGGCTTCCGTGACGCCGACGGCGTTCTTAACGTTTTGTTGACGACGAATTCATTAACGCTTCCTTGATGCCGATGCGCCAGTCTACGCGCCATGGAAGAGAAGCCCGTCATCGCCTGCGGCCCGGTGCGCTACGGGCTGATCGCCTTCGGCTGGCTCAATGTGGCCCTGGGCGTGATCGCCCTGGTCGTGCCGATGATGCCGACCGTGGTCTTCCTGCTGATCGCGCTCTGGGCCTTCTCCCGGAGCTCGCGGCGCTTCAGTGAGTGGCTTTACGGCCACCCGCTGTTCGGCCGGCTGATTCGGGACTGGCACGACCACAGGGTGATCCCCGTCAAGGGGAAGCTCTGCGCCATCGGGACCATGGCGTTGAGCCTCACCATCGCCACCGTGTTCGTGGCCGAAAATTGGATTCTGCCCGCCGCGTTGGGCTTCGTGTTCATCGCGGTTTCGGTGTTTGTCGTGACGCGCCCGAGCCGCGTTCCCGCCCGCGAGCTCGCCTCCTAGCAACCCACTTCTCACCGTGCTGTTCGGCCTCTGGCTTGCCGGACGGATCGCTTTTTGGTTCGCGCCGGCACTGCCTTCCGTTCTCGTCGCGGCGGCCGACCTCGTCTTCCTGCCTGCGCTCGCCTTCGCCCTTTTCGCGGTCGTCTACGCGCCGATCCTGACTCGTCCCCGTCGGGATGGCCGGCCGGGCTAGTCTTTCTTCGGGCCGAGCGCGGTCGCGAGGCTCACCTCGGCGCTGCCGCGCGGGACGGCCTTCGGCTGGCTCTCATGGGGGTGCCAGGCGGTGAGGTAGATGACCTGAAAGGTCGCCCGGATGCGCCCGTCCGGGTCGGCGAAGCGGTCCCGATAGGCCTGTGCCGCGGCCATCATCGTGGTGCGGCGCGTGAATCGACGCCGCCGGGAGACCGCCGCGTTGGTCTCGCCCATGCCTCGAAGGTCGGCCATGAGGTTCAAGGGATCATCATAGGTGACCGTGATCCGGTCGCTGTCCACGACCGGCAGAGCGAAGCCGGCGCGTTGCAGCAGGGCGCCCGCGTCGGGCACATCCGCGAAGGGAGAGACGCGCGGGCTTGCGCCGTCCTCGCATTCGGCCTCGGCGGCGAGAAACGCCTCGCGCAATTCGGCGAGCGTCCCGCCCCCGAACAAGGTGGCGAGGAAAAGCCCGTCCGGTTTCAGGCTGTCGCGGATCTGAATGAGCGTGCCGGGGAGGTCGTTGACCCAGTGAAGCGAAAGCGAGCTCACGATCAGATCGAAACAGGCGGGCGCGAAGGGCAGATATTCTTCATCGGCGACGAGGCGAAGCCCCGGGCTTTGCACCACCATCGCCCCGGACAGGTCGCAGGAAACCAGCCTCTCGATCCCGCTCCTGCCATCGATCGCCCGGCCGAGCGCGCCGTCCCGGCAGCCGAGATCGAGCGCGCGGGGAAAACGGCGGCGGATTTCGTCCAGCCGCTCCGCGAGGCGTGCCGCCACTTCGACGAGCAGGAAATCATGTTGGCCGAGCCCGGCGGCCGCCCGGTCCCGGTGGCGGCGCACGCATCGGCGGTCGAAGACGGCCATCGCGTCCGACATGGCGGGACTATCGCGCGCAAGGCGGGCCTGTGGCAACGTGCCTTCGACGTCGTGCCCGCGATCGTGCTGCATCCATGCGCGATTGACGGCGTCACGGGGAGGGGCTTTGATCGCGGGTCATGGCCTTGGCTCCCGAGACGATCGCCGGCCTTCGGCGCGGTCTGGATCGGGCGATCGACCTGCTGCTTCCGCCTCAATGTCTCGGCTGCGGGACGGGGGTCGATCGCGTCGGCGCCCTCTGCGCGCCATGTTGGCGCCAAGTGACCTTCATCGGGCCGCCGTTCTGCGCGGTCTGCGGCTACCGGTTCGAGTATGACGCCGGCGAGGGCGCCTTGTGCGGCGCCTGCTCGCGGGAGCCCCCGCCCTTCGATCGCGCCCGCGCGGCCATCGCCTATGAGGGGGTGGGGCGGGAGCTCGTCCTGGCCTTCAAGCTGAGTGATCGCACCTATGCGGCTCCCGCCTTGGCCGAGTGGATGGCGCGCGCCGGCGCCGAGCTGATTGCGGCATCGGACCTCAACGTTCCGGTGCCGTTGCACCGGCGGCGGCTTTTCCTGCGCCGCTACAATCAAGCGGCTCTCTTGGCGCAGGCGCTTTCTCGTCTCAGCGGCAAGCCGGCGCGATGCGATCTGCTCGTCCAGACCCGGCGCACGCCGCCTCAGACCCGCCTGGGCGCGCGCGCGCGTCGGCGGAACGTGCGCGGGGCCTTCCGCCTCCGAGGGGGCCGGGAAGGCGAGGTCGGAGGGCGCAGCGTCCTTCTGATCGACGATGTGCTCACCACGGGCGCGACGGCCGCGGCCTGTGCCCAGGCGCTCAAGGCGGCGGGCGCCGATCAAATAGCCGTGTTGACCCTTGCTCGGACCATGTACGCTCATACATGATGGGTGTCAGCGCGGACCCTGCGGCCCGGTGAGTTGAGGCGTTCCTTGCCCAAGGTTGAGATCTACACGACCCCGATCTGCCCTTACTGTCTGCACGCCAAGGCGTTGCTGAAGAGCAAGGGTGTCGCGTTCAAAAACATCGACGTCATGTTTCATCCCGCGAAGCGCCGGGAAATGGAAGAGCGGGCGGGCGGCGGCTATACTGTTCCTCAGGTCTTCATCGACGGGAAACATGTCGGAGGAGCGGATGAACTCGCCCTGCTCGAGCGAAAAGGGAAGCTCGATCGGCTCTTGGGGTTGGGCGAATGAGTGAGAAGTTCTCGGTCGCGTGCGTTCAGGTGAACGCGGGCTCCGATTTGCGGCGAAACATCGCCGAGGCGGGCGAGCTCGTGCGCGATGCGCGCGCGGCCGGTGCCGACTTGATCGCTTTGCCGGAAAATGTCGCCTTCCTGGAGGTGCGCGGCGGCGCCGTGCGCGCCCACGCGCGCCCGGAAGATCAGCATCCCGCGCTTTCCGCCTTTCAAGACCTGGCTAAGGAAACCGGGGCGTGGCTGCTCGCGGGGTCGATCGCCGCCAGAATGCCGAACGGCAAGATAGCGAATCGCTCGATCCTGCTCGATCCGCAAGCGCGGATCGTCGGACGCTACGACAAGATCCACATGTTCGACGTCAACCTGCCGTCGGGCGAGTCCTACCGGGAATCCGAGGCGTTCGAGGCGGGAGATGCGGCCGTGGTTTGCGATACCCCCTGGGGGCCTCTCGGCCTAACGGTGTGCTACGACCTGCGCTTCGCCGCTCTTTACCGCTCGCTCGCGCGGGCGGGAGCCCGTTACCTCACGGTCCCGGCGGCGTTTACGAAGGTGACGGGCGAGGCCCACTGGCACGTCCTTTTGCGGGCACGGGCGATCGAAAACGGCTGCTTCGTTTTCGCGCCCAACCAGTGCGGCCGGCATTCGGGCAAGCATGAAACCTACGGCCACTCGCTGATCGTCTCGCCCTGGGGCGAGGTTCTCGCCGACGGCGGCGGCGAAGTGGGCTTCATCACGGCCGAGGTCGATCCGGCGCTCGTGGACAAGGCGCGCGGCGCGATCCCGGCGCTCGAGCATGGCAAACCCTTCCGCCCGCCGCTCGACGAGGAGACGGCCGCCTAGCCTTCATCGGCCGCGCCCCCAACGGGCTCTCGCACAAGCCAGGGCGTCGCGTCTTCGATCACGCGAGTTTCGGGGCCACCGCCTCGCCGCCTTGATTGACCGCCACGATGCGTTGCATGACGGCGGACCGGGGTTCGCGCACCTCGCCATGCTCGTAGGCCACGACGCAAAGTTTTCCGCGCACCGCCTCGTAGAGTTCACCGGCTTTGAGCAAATGGTCGGGGTTCCGGGGCCGGGCGAAGCGTTCGTTGCCCCGGGCGAAGGTCTCGTTGATCAGGGCGCCCGTGGGCGCGAGGCTTGCCACCAGGATGGGAAGGAGCGGGCGATAGAGATAATTGCTGACGACGATCCCGGCGAATTGGCGGCCTTCGAAGGGCCAGGGCTTGCCGCCCTCGAGATCGACTTCGACGGCCTCGAAGCCGGCCCGGCCGCGGAGCTCGGCGAGCCCCGAAATGTCGCGATCGACGCCGATCACCGGATGGCCCCGTTCGAGGAAATAACGGCTGTGGCGTCCCCGGCCGCAGGCGACATCGATGATGAGGCCGCTTGCGGGCACGAGATGGGCGAACCGGCAGACCCATGGTGAGGTTTGCCGAAGGCAAGGACACGCTTCCTGTTCGTCGACGGTCATCGGCTCCGATACTTGCTTTGATGGGCCGGAAATGCCATCTATTCCTTAAGTTTCCGGACGATGCGCCCGGAAAGGACCGAAACGGGAAACGGATCACGCCCCATGATCGTCTACGATTTGCAATGCGCGAAATCACACGTCTTCGAAGCGTGGTTCCGTGACGGCGCGACCTACGATCGGCAGGTCAAGCGTGGCACGGTAGCTTGCCCCGTCTGCGGCGACAAGCGCGTCACGAAATCGCCCATGGCCCCGAAGCTCGCCTCCACCAAGGAGAAGGCGAAAGCCGACGCGAAGCTGGGCGACATGCTGCGGGGCGTGCGCGAGGTGATCGAGAAGAACTTCGACCATGTGGGCGACCGTTTCCCGGAAGAAGCCCGAAAGATTCATTACGGTGAGGCCGAGAAGCGGAACATCTATGGCGAGGCGACGCTCGACGAGGCGCGCGAGTTGAAGGGGGAGGGGGTCGAGTTCGGCCTGCTTCCCTGGCCCAAACGTCAGGATTCCTGAAGGCCTCCGACGATCTTCTCGAGCATTCGTGTCCCGGACCCGTCAGCCCTTTAATCGAGTGCCCTGATTGATCGCGCGCTGGTCGCGGCCGGGCCCGCGCTCCCGGAACGTCTTGAACCTCACTCACCGCTCTTGCGCGCGAAGCCCATATAGTTGACCGAGAGATCGCGCGTTCGTTCCCATCGTCCGGTGAGGGCGCGGTAGCTCACGCCGACGAGCTCCTCGACGGCGACGCCGTGGCGGCGGAGC
The DNA here is from genome assembly GCA_027296525.1 of Pseudomonadota bacterium. Classification (GTDB taxonomy): domain Bacteria; phylum Pseudomonadota; class Alphaproteobacteria; order UBA828; family JAPUJA01; genus JAPUJA01. Next base: position 8,625 of record JAPUJA010000043.1, read on the forward strand.
GCCCGCACAAGCTCGGCCGGGCGCACGAACCGGGACCAGTGGTGGGTTCCGCGCGGCAGCCAGCCGAGAAGGTACTCGGCGCCCACGATGGCGAGCGCGAAGGAGCGGGCGGTTCGGTTGAGCGTCGCGATGATCAACACGCCATTGGGGCGCGTGAGCGTTGAAAGCGCGCCGAGGAAGGCTTCGAGGTCCGCCACATGCTCCACGATTTCGAGCGCCAGCACCGCGTCGAAACGCTCGCCCTTCGCGGCCAGCCCTTCGGCCGTTTCGTGGCGGTAATCGATCGCGAGTCCGGTCGCGTGGGCGTGCGCTTTGGCCGCTTCGATATTTCGCTCGGCGGCATCGATCCCGCTGACCGTGGCGCCGAGCCGCGTGAGCGGCTCACATACGAGACCACCCCCGCAACCGACGTCGAGCACACGCAGACCCTCGAGCGGGCGCTCGGCGAGGGGGTCGCGGCCCGAAAGGGCAGCCAGGCGGTCGCGTATGAATTCGATGCGGGTGGGGTTGAGCGCGTGGAGCGGCTTGAGGGGCCCTGTCGGATCCCACCACCGCTCGGCGAGCCGATCGAAACGCGCGACCTCTTGCGCATCGACGCTCTCGCTGTGTCCTGGGGAGAAGGATTCGGTCATTGCCCGTTTCAGGATTTCGCCGCCGCGGCGCCCCGCCTTGCGTTGCACAGATGATGCGAGTATGTATAGCCGCTTTTCAAGGCGCAACCGTGGCTTGGTTTCCCAGCCAATCCCGCACCCTTTGACGGTTATTGACGCCGCGGCACAATCGATCATGCCCCGCATCGTTCAGAAGTTTGGCGGCACCTCGGTCGCCGATCTTGATCGCATTCGCAGTGTCGCTGCCCGCGTGAAGGCCGAGGTCGAGGCGGGCAACGAGGTCGCCGTCGTGGTCTCGGCCATGGCGGGCGTCACGGACGAGCTCGTCGAGTGGACGAGTCAGATGGCGCCGCTGCACGATGCGCGGGAGTACGACACCATCGTCTCCTCCGGCGAGCAGGTGACGGCGGGCTTGCTGGCGCTCGCTCTGCAGGAGCGCGGCGTCGTGGCGCGTTCGTGGCTCGGATGGCAGGTGCCGGTCCGCACTGACGGCATGCACGGGAAGGCGCGCCTCGAGCGGATCGAGACCGCCGAGCTCGAAACGCGTCTGGCCCGCAAAGAGGTGCCGGTCGTCGCTGGCTTTCAGGGGATCGGTCCCGACGGGAGGATCACGACCCTTGGCCGGGGCGGGTCCGACACCTCGGCCGTCGCCCTTGCGGCGGCGCTCGGTGCCGATCGATGCGATATCTACACCGATGTCGAAGGGATTTTCACGGCCGAACCGCGCATCGTTGCGAAGGCCCGCAAGCTTGATAAGATCACCTACGAAGAAATGCTGGAGCTTGCCTCCCAAGGCGCGCGGGTGCTCGATGCGCGGGCGGTGCAGATCGCGATGAAGCACCGGGTGCCGATGCAGGTGTTGTCGAGCTTCAGCGCGACACCGGGAACATTTGTCTTGGACGAGGGCAAAATCGTGGAAGCGCATCATGTGAGCGGGCTCGCCTACAGCCGCAACGAGGCGAAGATCACCGTGACCCACGTGGCCGATCGTCCCGGCGTCGCCGCAGCCCTCTTCGGGCCTCTCGCGGAGGCCAACATCAACGTCGATATGATCGTCCAAAACGTCTCGCCCGACGGCAAATCCACCGACATGACGTTCACGGTCACGGAGGACGATCTGGCTCGCACGATCGAGGTTCTCAAGGGCGCGAAGGACGGATTCGAATATGATACGCTGCTCGCCGATTCAAACGTCGTCAAGATTTCGGTTATTGGCGTTGGCATGCGCAGTCATGCGGGCGTGGCGCTGCGTATGTTCAAGACGCTGGCCGATAAGGGAATCAATATTCAAGTCATCTCCACCTCGGAGATCAAGATCAGCGTCCTGATCGAAGAGGAATACACCGAGCTCGCTTTACGCGCGTTGCATACCGCCTATGGACTTGACGCCGATTAACGACGCGAGAGCCGACGACGAGGCGCACCGTCGTCTCGACGAGTTGTGGCGGCGGGGATGCGTGTTTCTGGGGGCCAAATACGCGATTCTCGGCGGCGCGATGTCGTGGGTTTCGGAAAGCAGGCTCGTGTCGGCGATTTCCAACGCGGGCGGGTTCGGGGTCGTTGCCTGCGGCTCGTTGTCGCCCGACGCGCTCGGGGCCGAGATTGCGGCGACCTCGGAGAAGACCGACCGGCCGTTCGGCGTGAACCTCATTACGATTCATCCCGAACTGACGGAGCTGATCGATGCCTGCATCGGGCTCGGGGTGGGTCATGTCATCCTGGCGGGCGGGTTGCCGCCGAAGACGGCGATCACCCGCGTCAGGGACTCCGGCGCTAAGGTCGTCTGTTTCGCGCCCACGCTTTTGGTCGGACGCAAGCTCGTTCGCCAGGGCGCGGACGCCTTGATCATCGAAGGTATGGAGGCGGGCGGACACACCGGTCCCGTTTCGACCGGCGTGCTCGCCCAGGAGATCCTTCCCCACTTGCGCGACGTGCCGATTTTCGTGGGGGGGGGAATCGGTCGTGGCGAGTTGATCGCGAGCTATCTTGAGATGGGCGCGTCGGGTGTGCAACTCGGCACGCGGTTCGTCTGCGCCCGGGAATCGATCGCCCATCCGAAATTCAAGCAGCTGTGTATTCGCGCAAACGCGCGCGACGCACAGCTTTCGGTCCAGCTCGATCCCATGTTTCCAGTCATTCCCGTGCGCGCGCTGCCCAACAAGGCCACTGAAAAATTCACCGAGGTGCAGCGCGCGGCGATCGAAAAGTTTCGCGAGGGTAAGATCGGCCAGAAGGACGCGCAGCTCGAGATCGAGCGATTCTGGGCGGGGTCGCTTAGGCGCGCCGTGATCGAGGGTGACGTTGAGAACGGCTCCCTCATGGCGGGCCAAAGCGTGGGCATGGTGAGCTCCGAGCAACCGATGGCCGAGATCTTCGACCAGCTGATCGGGCAGGCTCACGGTCCGTGCCGGTTGTGCCCGGACAGAGTGGCGAGGATCTGCCCGATCAGCTGGTCGAAGATCTCGGCCATCGGTTGCTCGGAGCTCACCATGCCCACGCTTTGGCCCGCCATGAGGGAGCCGTTCTCAACG
>JAPUJA010000044.1 GCA_027296525.1 Pseudomonadota bacterium
CCACGAAGGTGCCGACACCGTCAATTTCCACGACCCCAGGTCGCAGACGGAGATCATCCGCCCGCCGGTCACGGAACTCACCGCCGAGAACACGGATCAGGTGGTGGTCAAGGTCAGCGACGGCGTCCTTCTCATGTTCCCGTCCTGGCTGCCCCATTCGGTCGACGCCAGCGGTAGCGGCGAGACGAGGATCAGCCTCAGTTTCAACATCATGTTCTCTGCCTATACGGAAAGAATGAGCAAACCCCTGTGGTAACAGACAACCAGGTAAAGTCCGGAATGGGTCATAACCGGAGATAGCGGCCTTGCGCCTTGAATGTCCGCTAATGGCCATTTCCGGACATTTGAAACACGGCACGTAGAGGTCTGGGAATAGCCATCTTTCCCTGAGGAGAAGAGCCCACGTACCCTCTGCAGAGAGGCCTCTCCGACAAGCTCTGAGGCGGCTCCTGAATCCCCCAGCACACCACGATCATATTGCTCGACAACACGGCCCGAAACATTGGTCGAGCACAAGGCAGAATGCCAAGTCTCCCGGCGCGGACGAGGTTCTGAGAAGGCGCAACCAGCCGTGGCTCGTCACGGCATGCGCTATGGCTCCGGCTCGATGACGAAGTCGAGTCGCCGATGCGCCTCGCGCAAGCAGGCCTCGACGGCCTCGGGCGTCTCGGCGCGGGCGAAGATGAAGCCGAGATACCTGTCGCCTTCGGGCAGGGGAACGATCCTCTGTCCGGTCGGAATCATGATCGTCACATCGACCGCGCCGGTGACGGCACGCGCATCGATCACGCCGTTGACTTCGCGCAGGATCCCGGCGTGCGGAATGGGGATCATCATGACCCCGGCCGGGCTCTTCTCCCGCTCCATGGACTCGATCGGAAGGCCCATCGCGTGTCGCAGGATCAGCTCTTCAAGCGAGAGCCCCGCACCGAAGCGCAAGCTCCGGGCGCAAAGCCCGCCGATCGAGCGCGCGGCGAGCTCGATCACGACCGGACCCTCGTCGCTTAACCTGAGCTCCGCATGGATGGGTCCGTCGCAAAGGCCCAGCGCCTCGACGGCCCGCATCGTAGCCTCGCGGATCTCGTCTTGTGCCGATCGAGGCAACCGCGAAGGCGTCACGTAGATCGTCTCTTCGAAGAAAGGCCCTTCGAGCGGATCGGGTTTGTCGAACAGCGCGAGTACGTTCAGCTGACCCGCCTCGAGCAATCCTTCGAGGGCGACTTCGATGCCGGGGATGTAGCCCTCGACCAGGATGTCGTGGGCGACGGTGCTCTCGGGCGGAGCTTCGATCTCGTTCAAGAGCCGGGTGATGCGCTGGAAGGCGGCGACGAAGGCATGGGCGTCGTCCGCGCGGATGACGCCGCGGCTCGCCGAGAGCGCGACGGGCTTGAGCACACAAGGGTAGGAGACTTCGCGCGCGGCGCGGGCCGGGTCGTGGTTGAGCGAGAAGAGTTTGAACCACGGGCACGGAAGGTGGGCCTTTTCTAACAAGGTCCTGAACCGATGCTTATTCAGCGCCGCCTCGACCGAGTGCGGCGCGTTGTGCGCAAGGCCGAGAGCGGCGGCGGCCTTCGCGGCCAACAGCGTCGTCTCCTCGTCCGTGGACACGATGGCTTTCAGCGGATGCGCGCTGGCAAACGCCACGATTTGCTTCGTGCCCTTGGCGATGTCCTTGAAGTCGAGCGTCACCGTCCTGCTCTCCGCGTACTCCTCCAACACCTGTTTTTGGTTCGCTCCCACGGTGACGACAGCACCGAGGCGATCGGCCGCCTTCAGGAAGTCGCCGACGCGATAGGAGGTGGTGGGGACGAGCAGGAGCAGACGCTCCGGCTGGCCATCCTGTTCCGAAACCTTCGGTTCCCCGCTCGCAGCGCGGCTCTCACCTTTGACCATGGGTTGATTCGTGCAGGCTAGACCCGCGCGAATTGCTCTTCAGTGGGTTCCGCGCAGCAGTACCAGGGCTCGCTCAGGTGCGGCACGCCGTTCGCTCCACTTCCTTCCGCAATCATCGGCGCCCTGACCCCGCAAGCCTCATGGGCCGACTGCCAGATTCCTCGGAAGATCTCCCGTCGGCCTTGCGCCTCGCCTCCTTCGACGAGCGCGCAGATGGTGCGCTGCAGTCGGTCCACGCGCGGATCCGGGTGAGACCAGCGATAGCTCAACGCCGCCTTATCAAAGCCCTCGATGAAGCGCTTTATCTCGGTGGTATCGAGCAGAAGCGAGCCCTTGGGCAAAAGAAGTCGAATGGCCAATTGAACCGGCGCCACCTGCTCGACCAGGTCGAGCTCGACCAAAAGGCGAAGGAGGTCGAGGTAACCTTGGAGTGAGGACCAGGGCGTGAAGGGGATGAAGGTTGGCGCGAGGGTAAGCCCTGTGTCGCGCGCAAGCCCCACGGCGCGCACGAAGTCGGCCCGACTATGTCCCTTGTCGAGCCGCTCGAGCATCCCATCATCGACGGACTCCGCCGCCGTGGTCACGAACAGGCAGCCCGTCTCGGCCAGCATCTTCAAGAGTGACGCGTGTTTGAGCAGGTGCTCCACTTTGATGGTAACATCGTAGGTCACCTCTGGAAATTCGGCATGGAGCGCCCGCACGATGCGCGTGGCGTGGCCCACACCGTTGAAGAAATCGGGATCGCCGAAGGTGATGTGGCGCGCCCCTTTCGCGATCTGTCGCCGGATGTCCTCCATCACCACCTCGGCCTGGACCACGCGAAAGCGTCCGGCGTAGACGGGGACCACGGGGCAGTGGCGGCAGAGATGCTTGCAGCCGCGCGTCGCCTCGGTGTAGCCCACAGTCCGGCGCCCGTCTTTCGGCCATACCAGATGGGCGTAGCGGTCAAGCTCAGGCAACCCCTCGCGCTCGGGTATGCGGAAGCTCTGTTTGGCCAGGCCGATCACGGGCTCTTCCTGGGAGGCGAGACTCGGACCATGCCCGTTCGACGAAAGCCGTTCATGGAGGGCAAGGAGCCCGCTCTCGAACTCGCCGCCGATGATCGTGTCCGCGCCGAGCGAACGGAGGTAATCCTCGTTCATCGGCGCATAGAGGCCGTAGAAGCAGAGATGGGCTTTTGAATTGAGCGCCTTCAACCGCGGGATAAGGTTGATGGCAAGCCGCGTCGCTGTGTGCATCGGCAGGTAGAGCGCGACGAGATCCGCGTTGGCGATCGCCTCTTCATCGAGCGGGTCGATGGCGAGGTCGTTGCAAGTTACTTGCGCGCCAGCCTCGTGCAACCAAGCCGCGGGCGAAGCGAGGCCAAAGGGTTGGTGACCCAGCTCGTAGGTAGAAAGCAGGACAATCTTCGCACGAGGCCCGAGGTTCCGTTGCATTCTGTTTTGCACCTCGATGCTCATCAGGCTTCGCGGTGGGGTTGATCGCGAACGAAACCGTCAGAGCGGGCTCGCGCCACCCTTGCCCGGTTGATAATAGGGGTTCTTCCCGCCCGCGTGGTCGGTCACGTCGAGCACCTCGGCGATCGCGGGCACCACGGCCTGGATCTCCTGCACCACCCCTTGCTTGAGCGTGACATCCGCCATGCCGCAGCCCTGACAGCCGCCTTCGAGGCGGATGTAGACCGTGTTGTCCTTGACGTCCACGAGCGAGATATGACCGCCATGGGCGGCCACCCCGGGGTTGATTTTCTCGTCAAGCAACCTGCGGATCGCCTGGCCCTCGGGCGTATCGAGACCCGGCTTCGGTATGGCGTCGCGATAGTCACGAACCTCCACGACCGAGGGAAGATAATGGCGGAGCGTGTTCTCGATGGCGCTCTTCAAGGCGGTGGCGGGGCCCTGCATGTCGAGTAGGACGATCCCCTCCTTGAAGCCTTTAAAGATGACGTTGCCACCGCTATCGGCCGCCGCAGGCCGGATGCGCGTGTCGATCAGCTCCTTGATCTTTCCAGCGATCTCCTTTTCCTCTTCGTCGCCTTCCCAGACCAGGGCCTCCTCCTCTTCCTCGAGGAAGACGGGTCGATTCGCCACGAAATGCTCCATAATGATGCCGAGGATCGCGGGCTTGAGAAGATGCCACTCGGTATCGTCGTTCTTGGTCACGGAAACGAAATCCGAACCGAAGGAGACTCCGATCACGGACTCGATCGCGAACAACCGCTCGGCAAGCGGTGAACGCTTCGCACTATCGGCGTCCGAAAAGTGTGCCGTGCCGCTCGCCATCACCTCGTGTCCCGGTAGGAACTTGAGGGTGGCTGGATCGGGCGTCTGTTCCGTTTGAATGAACATTCCACTTTCCTCTCACTCAGGTCTTTCCGAACATGCCACAGAATGTGACGGTAGCTTTGAGCTCGCCCGCGTGGATAGGCCAAGCCTCTCGACTATTCGGGTCACCCGAGGACCGACTCGGTCGAGCGGCCAAGCTTTGGCGCCAGCAGGTCTGCATCGATCGTGATCTCGCTATCGACAATGGCGATGGCTTGCGCAGGCAGAGCGCTCATCGCAGCGCCGCCCTGCTGAAGGCGTGTTTCACCGCCGAGGCCTTGCCTGCCTCATAATTGACGCAGAGCTGCTCGAGCTCCGCCTCGTCCAACGGCTCGCCCAAGAAGCCGCATTCATAAGGCGGCTTCCCTTCCCGACAGCAGCCGTCGCCCTTCAAATGCGCGCATGAGATACACATGCCAAAGGGCCGCTTGCCATGCTCCAGAGCGACATGACCGAGCATGCGCTCTAGCACATTGGCTAAATGGCGGCGAGCGGCCGTCGATAGAGCGCCCGCGGCCTGCATCAGGGTCAGGGAGGGATCGTCAGCGAGGATGGCCTTGGCCTTGTCGGTGAGGTCTAGGTGGGCGCTGCGGCCATCGGCCTCCGAGCGCCTCCGGATGAGGTAACCCTGGGAGACCAGGCTCTTGATGGTCTGCGAGGCTGTGCCGCGCGTCGTCCCATGATATTCCGCGAAGGCGGACGGCGCTCGCGAGAATCGGTTGGCGCCCGAGAAGTACCGCAGCGCGCTCCACTGCGCGGGCGTCAAATCATCCACAAAGCCCTCTCCATGGGCAATGCGTCCGAGGTGGGTCACGAGTTCGGCCACGGTGCGTCCGCTCATTTGCCGCTTCTTGGTCATACAGAATGATAGCGATTCGGTACTACCTTGACAAGGGCCAGAATGAAAATTAGTATCGTTTCGCTACTAATCTGCCCTGGTTATGGCGCAGGGACTGCGCAAGAGGCCGCGATGAAGATCAGCAATAGTGCCTATTTGGGGGTCGAATGCATGGTCCGCTTGGCGGCGTGTGGCGCCGGCGAACCGTGCACCGTTCAGGGGTTAGCAGAGCGGCACAAGCGGTCCGTGTCGTACCTGGAGACGCTGATGGCCCAGTTGCGCGAGGCCGGCCTCGTCAAAGCCAAGCGAGGGCCAGGTGGGGGTTACTATCTGACTCGGACGGCTGATCAGATCACGGTCGCCGAGATTGTCCAGGCCTTCGACAAGCGGCGCGACCTCGATGGTCATCCTGTAAACGCAACGACCCTCGAGCCCGAAGACATTTACAACCTCCACGGCACCGAGCTTCTTTGGGGGTCGCTCAAGAGCTACATTCTGTTGTTCCTGAGCGGCGTTTCGCTCGCCGATATTACCCCTGAAACAGACGCTGTCCATCAAGAAGACGACCATACTCGCGCGGCCATATTCGGTGGCGCCGCCGATTCCATGACACGGCACTGATGTCGGGCTGCCGTCGAGGTAACAATACCAGATTGCCGAAAGGGAGCCCGAAGCATGACCAACAATGCAGTGCTCAACCAGATTGAGGCCGAAATTGCGACCAACGACGTGGTGCTGTTCATGAAGGGGACGCCGAAGTTCCCGCAGTGCGGCTTTTCTGCGGGAGTGGCCGAGATGCTGTCGCAGCTCGGCGTGCCCTTCAACGGCGTCGATGCACTCCAGGATGATTCTCTCCGCCAGGGCATCAAGGCATTCTCGAACTGGCCAACGGTCCCCCAGCTCTATGTCAAGGGAGAGTTCGTCGGAGGTTACGACATCGTGTGTGAGATGTACCAGAGCGGCGAGCTCCAAGAGGTTCTGAAAGGCAAAGGTGTTGAGCTGTCGAAATAGAGATGGATCTTGATGTAGGGGGAGTTCGCGATAAAGACGGTAGGCAGCGGACTCGATCCGGTGATCACCGATGAGCGGCTGAGATCACGGTCGAAACACCTACGAGTCATTGCGGCAAAGAGATCTCCCGGCCGCGGCAATTCCATAACGAAGCCTTGAAGTTCGCGCGGCATTCGTTAAGGCACCTATAGGCGCAAAATTGGCAAATATCGAAACAGTCGAAACCCAGAGGGCGAATCGCCGCTTCATTAAGGAGTCGATGCGTGCCCCGATGCTCTCGCGTGAGCACGAACAGGAGCTCGCGCGACACTGGCGTGAGGAGAAGGATCAGGTCGCACTTCACGAACTGATCCGGTGCCATATTCGGCTTGCCATCAGTGCGGCGACCAGATTTCGCTACTATGGCCTGCCCATGGGGGACCTGATCCAAGAGGGTAACATTGGGCTAATGCAGGCCGCCGCCCGCTTCGACCCCGATCGCGGTGTCCGGTTCTCTACCTACGCGACCTGGTGGGTGCGCGCGGCGATGCAGAACTACATCTTGCGCAACTGGTCGATCGTGCGTACCGGCACGACGAGGGCCCAGAAGTCGTTGTTCTTCAGCTTCCGCCGTCTGCGGGCCAAAATCGAAAATCGTGGCTTCGGCGAAATGGATGAGGAAGGCAGACGCCAGATTGCGAACCTACTCGGCACCAGTGTCAGAGACGTTGAGATCATGGATTCTTACCTCTCCAGCCGCGATCAGTCGCTTCACGCAGCGATCGGTGAGAGGGGCGAAGACGAGATGCAAGATTTCGTCAAGGACTCACGGCCGAGCCCGGAGCAGGTCGTGCTCAAGGTGCTCGATGGCGAGACGCGGTCGCGCTGGCTTGCGGAAGCGATCAAGGAGCTAGCCCCGCGCGAACGCACGATCATCAGCAAGCGGCACTTGCATGATCAGGGGGCAACGCTCGCGGAGCTGGGCAGGGAGCTTGGACTCAGCAAGGAACGCGTGCGCCAGATCGAGTACAAGGCGATAGGAAAGCTCCGAGTGTCGATGGCAAAGCATGTCACGGACCCATCCGACATTTTCTGCCAGGATTGATGGCACCGCCCACAGCCACCAGAACCTGACCCAGCTGTATGATGCTGAAAGCCCCGCTCACGCGGTCATTCGGGAGTCGGCTGATGGTGCTGGCAGGAAGGCCCTTAAATTTGCATTGGGCGAACGCTCGCATGGTGCCGCTAAGCGGACGTGCTTGAGTGCTGACCTGAACAGCCGGTCTTAGCCAAAACCTGACATACGATGTCGCGTCCGTTCTTAGCCTTCAGTGCGGGCGGCTCCCATTTGGCGGCTCCTCAACAGCAACCGCAATGTGACACATCGCGATGCCGTCGGCGGGAGCCGGTCACCGCATCAGAAGCGGACACGCGAGGATGGGTGCAATTGTCCTGCCAAGCGTACAAAATCAATGCTGAGGGATTCATGGAATGGCGCAACGGCGACAAGAGATCGAGGCGTTCGTGCGGCACCTCGTCGTCGAAGTTGAGGCCGCCGAGGCGGCGGGGATGACTGCGCCCCAAGCCATCGCCGATCAGTTCAACGCCAAGGGCGTCACCACCCGCAAGGGCCG
>JAPUJA010000045.1 GCA_027296525.1 Pseudomonadota bacterium
CCCCCTATGCGGGCTGCGCGATGGGCGAATATTTCCGCGACAACGGCATGCACGCCGTCATCATCTATGACGATCTCTCGAAACACGCGGTCTCCTACCGGCAGATGTCACTTCTGCTGCGCCGGCCTCCGGGGCGCGAGGCCTATCCGGGTGACGTGTTCTATTTGCATTCGCGCCTGCTCGAGCGCGCCGCGAAGATGAGCGACGATAACGGCGCCGGCTCGCTCACGGCGCTTCCCATCATCGAAACCCAGGCCGGCGATGTCGCAGCCTACATTCCAACCAACGTGATTTCGATCACCGACGGCCAGATCTTCCTGGAAAGCGACCTGTTCTATCAGGGCATTCGCCCGGCGGTGAATGTCGGCCTCTCGGTCAGCCGCGTGGGCTCGGCGGCGCAGGTCAAGGCGATGAAGCAGGTCTCCGGACGGATCAAGCTCGAGCTTGCGCAGTACCGCGAGATGGCGGCCTTCGCGCAGTTCGCCTCCGATCTGGACGCCGCGACTCAGCGCTTGCTCAACCGCGGCGAGCGGCTGACCGAGCTTCTCAAACAGGATCAGTACGCGCCCTTGCCGATTGAGGAGCAGGTCATCTCCATCTTCCTCGGCGTGAGGGGTCATCTCGACAAGATCAAGGTGCGAGACGTCTCACGCTTTGAAACAGCCTTCCTCGAAGAGATGCGCGCGAAACACGGCGATCTCATCGAGAGCATCCGCACCGAGCAGACGCTCTCGGAAGAGACCGAGAAGAAGCTCGAGTCGATCGCCGAAGCCTTCGCGGGCAGCTTCGCGTAAAGCGCCGCTCGAGCGATCCGGACGGACCCGGCCCATGCCGAACCTCAAGGACCTGCGCCTGCGTATTGGGAGCGTCAAGCAGACCCAGAAGATCACCTCGGCCATGAAGATGGTCGCGGCCTCGAAGCTCCGCCGCGCCCAAGAAAACGCCGAGGCCGCGCGCCCCTATGCGGAGCGGATGGAGCGTATGCTGCTTTCTCTCGGCGCGAGCCTTGCGGGACGCGAGGATATGCCGAAACTCCTCGTCGGCACGGGCTCGGACGATACCCATCTCATCGTCGTCGCGACCTCGGACCGGGGGCTCTGCGGCGGATTCAACTCGTCGATCGTACGCAGTGTGCGCCAACGCATCCGCGAGCTCAAGCAGCAGGGCAAGAAGGTCAAGCTGTTCTGCGTCGGGCGCAAGGGGCGCGACCAGCTCCGGCGCGAATACGGCGATCTGATCGTCGAGCATCTAGAGGAGGTCGGGCGGCGGGGCGCCACGATCGACGAGGCCAAGCAGATCGGAACGCGGATCACCGAGATGCTCGAGAGCGGCGAGTTCGATGTCTGCACGATCGTTTACAACAAGTTCAAGAACGTGGTCACCCAGATCGTCACCATGCAGCAGCTCATTCCTTATAATGCCCCGGCGGAAGCGACCGAAGACGAGGCCGCCACCGATCTGGGCGGCGCAATCTACGAGTTCGAGCCGGATGAAAGCGAAATTCTCCTCGGACTCCTGCCGAGCAACCTCTCGGTCCAGATCTTCCGCGCGCTGCTCGAGAACGGGGCGAGCGAGCAAGGCGCGCGCATGACGGCAATGGACAACGCGACGCGCAACGCCGGCGATATGATCGATAACCTCACCTTGCAGTACAACCGCACGCGCCAGGCGGCGATCACGAAGGAGCTGATCGAAATCATCTCGGGCGCGGAAGCACAGTAGATGGCCGAGGGCGGCGAGGCGCGCGGCTCTAAGGGAAACTCAGTGAGAGCAATGTCATGGAAAGTAAGAACGTCAACGCAGGTCGTATCACTCAGATCTTGGGCGCGGTGGTCGACGTCCGCTTCGACGACCAGCTGCCGCCCATTCTCAACGCTCTGCGTGTCGACAACCAGGGTCAGCGACTGATTCTTGAAGTCGCCCAGCATCTCGGCGAGAACACGGTGCGTACGATCGCCATGGACACCACGGACGGGCTCGTGCGCGGCCAGGAAGCGCTCGACACCGGCATGGGCATCACCGTGCCGGTCGGGCCCGAAACCCTGGGGCGCCTGATGAATGTCATCGGCGAACCGATCGATGACCTCGGGCCGATCAAGACCAAGACGCGCGCGCCCATTCACGCGCCGGCGCCGGAGTTCGTCGATCAGTCGACGGAGACGGAGATCCTCGTCACGGGGATCAAGGTCATCGACCTCCTCGAGCCCTACCCGAAGGGCGGGAAGGTGGGCCTGTTCGGCGGCGCGGGCGTGGGCAAGACCGTCATCATCATGGAGCTTATCAACAACATCGCGAAGGCTCACGGCGGCTACTCGGTGTTCGCCGGCGTGGGTGAGCGCACCCGCGAGGGCAACGATCTCTATCACGAGATGGTGGAGTCGGGCGTGATCAAGCTCGACGGAGAAGGCTCCAAGGCGGCGCTCGTCTATGGGCAAATGAACGAGCCGCCCGGCGCGCGCGCGCGGGTCGGGCTCTCCGCCCTGGCCGTCGCCGAGTATTTCCGTGACCAAGAGGGGCAGGACGTCCTTCTCTTCATCGACAACATCTTCCG
>JAPUJA010000046.1 GCA_027296525.1 Pseudomonadota bacterium
GCGGACGACGAACGACGCATCGAAGCTCAAGTTCGATTGGCAGGGCGACGTCTATGTGCTCGATGACCAGATCGTGACCTTCGGCCTCGAGACCGAAGAGGAGGAGATCGACTCGAACAGTCAATTCTCGTCGGGTTTCACATCGGCCACCGAGGAGAAGGCACGAACCGACGCGGCCTTCGTCCAAGGCAAATTTGCCTATGCGGATCGCCTCTTTGGCACAGTTGGCGTGCGTATCGACGACCATGAACTTTTTAGCTCGGAGGAGACCTATCGCATCACCGGCGCCTACCTCCTCCGCGAGACCGGCACGAAGCTCAAAGCGACGTATGGAACCGGTTTCAAGGCACCGACGCTGTTTCAGCTTTTCGCCGTCTCGAGCTTCTTTGGCTTTCGCATTTTCCGTGGCAATCCCGATCTGCAGCCCGAAACGAGTAAAGGCTGGGACGCCGGGTTCGAACAATCGCTTTTCGACCGTCGATTGAGCTTCGGCGCGACTTTTTTTCGCAACGATATCGAAAATCTGGTCGAGTCGTCACCGGATTTCACGACCTTGATCAACGTCGGCGAGGCCGAGACCTGGGGTGTCGAAACGTATGTCGCCGCGGAGCTCGATGAGAACCTCACTGCGCGCGCCGATTACTCCTACATTCGGGCCCAGGACGCGATCGAGGGCGATGAGCTTTTGCGACGGCCAAAGCACAAGGCGAGCGCCAGCGTCGTCTATTCGCCGTTGCCCGGGGTCCACGTCGTGTTGGACACGCTGTTCGTCGGGCGGCGTGCCGATATCGATGCGGTGACCTTCGCTCGAATCACGGATCCGAGCTTCAGCGTCACCAACCTCGCGTTGGCTTACGAGTTTCTTGACGGCTGGCGGCTCTTCGGGCGGATCGAAAACATGTTCGATCGCAATTACCAGGATCCGGATGGCTTCGCTCAGCGTGGCATCGGCGGCTTCGCAGGCGTTAGCGGGACGTTCTGATGGAAAGCCGCTCCGGGGCAGAATGTCATGGGTGATCGGTGGCGCCCAGCGTCGTGGGAGATCAAGCCGTGAGGATCTTTGCGGCCCTTCTGCTCATGGTGGCGACGATTGCCACCGCGCCCGCCCTTGCGGCCGAAGAGGCGCGGCCCGAGCGCATCGTCTCGCTCAATCTGTGCACGGATCAGCTGCTCATCGCGCTCGCCGAGCCCGGGCGCATCGCCGCGCTCTCCCATCTTTCCCGCGATCCCGATATTTCCTATTACGCCGAGGCCGCTCGCGCGTTTCCGAGCGTGCCGCCGGACGCCCATGCCGTGATGCGTCACGAGCCCGATCTCGTGCTCGCGATGCAACACAGCGCACGGAACACCGTCGCTCTGCTCGAACGGCTGGGCTACCGCGTCCTCGATCTGCCGGTCGCCGAGCGCCTCGCCGACGTCGGCGCTCAGATCCGCGCGCTCGCCCGTGCTCTGGGCGAAGTCGCGCGGGGCGAGGCGTTGATTGCGGAAATGGAGGCCGCGCTCGCCGCGCTCGACCCCCAACCCTCGACCAACCAACCCACCGCCATCGTCTATCAGGCCAACGGTTTCACGATCGGCGCCCCGAGCCTGGTCGACGACCTCTTGGCGGCGGCCGGTTTTCACAATCTTGCGCGTGATCTGCGGCTCACGCGGCAAGGGCGTTTGCCCTTGGAGGCTCTGATCTACGCCGATCCCGATCTGCTCATCATCGAGGAGGCGCGCGTGGGCAGCCCGTCGCTGGCCGACCAGTTGCTGCGCCATCCCGTGCTCGAACGCGCCCGGCCGCGCAGCACGGTGCGCGTATCGGCCGATTTATGGACCTGCGGCGGCCCCTTCTCGGTCGAGGCGAGCCGCCGCCTGGCCGCGCTTCGGGCGCTTGCACCCTGGGAGGATGCGCGATGACCGGCGTGGCAAAGACCGATCGGCTCCAGCCCATCGCTCTCGCTTCCCGAACCCAGGGCTCGTGGCTTTTCATCGGCCTCACGCTGTTCATCCTGCTGTTCTTCGCCCTCTCCCTCTCCTTGGGGCGGGTGCCGTTGGCCTTCTTCGAGGCCCTCGGCGCGTTGCTCGAGGGCGAAGACACGCTGGGCGCCATCGTGCTCTACGAGATCCGCCTGCCGCGCGCGTTGCTCGCGCTCATGGTGGGTGCGACCCTTGGCCTCACGGGCGCCGCGCTCCAGGGCTATCTGCGCAACCCCTTGGCCGAGCCCGGCATCATCGGTGTCTCCGCCTCGGCCGCCCTTGGCTCGGTCCTCGTCTTCTATTACGGGCTCGCCGCGGTCTTCCCGCTCGCGCTCCCGCTCGGTGGCATGGCGGGCGCGTTCGTCGCCGTCCTGCTCATGCATCTCCTGGCCGGCCGTCAGGGAAGCGCGCTCGGGCTCATCCTCGCGGGCGTCGCGGTCAACAGCCTTGCCGCCGCGCTCACCGCGCTCGCGCTCAATCTGGCGCCCAATCCCTTCGCCGCGACGGAAATCATCTTCTGGCTCTTGGGCTCGCTCGCGGACCGGAGCTTCACCCATGTCGCCCTGGCCGCTCCCCTGATGGCGTTGGGCGGGCTCGTGATGCTGACCTTGGGCCGGGCGCTCGACGCGCTGAGCCTCGGCGAGGAAACCGCCGAAAGTCTTGGGGTCGACCTGGGGGCGCTTCGCCTGCGACTCATCCTGGGGACCGCGCTTGGCGTCGGCGCGGCGGTCTCGGTGGCCGGCGCGATCGGCTTCGTCGGGTTGATCGTGCCCCATCTGCTTCGGCCCCTCGTCGGCCATCGGCCGAGCCTGCTGTTGCCGGCGAGCGCGCTCGGCGGAGCGGCGCTCACGCTGGTCTCGGACATAGCGGTGCGCTTCGCGCCCTTCGGGCCGGAGCTTCGGCTCGGGGTTTTCACCGCGCTCATCGGGGCGCCGTTCTTCTTCTATCTTGTGATCCGGCTGCGGAGGGAGACCTGGTGAACCTCATCGAGGCCGAGGGTGTGAGCGTGCGTCTGGGACGGCGGCCCGTGCTCGAACGGGTCGACCTTGCGGCGCCCGCCGGGTGCGTGCTCGGGCTCATCGGGCCGAACGGCGCGGGCAAGACGACCCTGCTCCGCCTGCTCGCGCGCCTGCACCCGCCCGATGAAGGCGCGCTTCGTCTCGACGGCCGGCCGTTTGGCGAGGTCCCCCGGCGCGTCTTCGCGCGCTCGGTCGCCTATCTGCCTCAGCTCGCCGTCTTGCAATGGCCGCTCGCGGTCGAGCGGGTGGTCGCCCTTGGCCGGCTTCCGCATCTCGGCCCCTGGCAACGTCCCGGGCGACGCGACCTCGAGGCCATCCAGAACGCGATGGAGGCGGCAGACATCGGGGCGTTCGCCACGCGCGCGGTTACGACGCTCTCCGACGGCGAGCGCGCGCGCGCGATGATCGCACGGGCGCTGGCCGTGGAGCCGCGTGTTCTGCTTGCCGACGAGCCCGTCGCCGCACTCGATCCGGGCCACCAGCTTCAAGTGATGGCCTTGTTGCGTCGACATGCGCAAAAGGGCGGTGCGGTCGTCGTCGTGCTGCACGAGCTGACGCTGGCCGCGCGCTTCTGCGACCGGCTCGTCATGCTCCACGAGGGCCGCGTGCTCGCCGAGGGCGCGCCGCAAGAGGTGCTGCGCGAGGAGACGCTCGAGGAGGCCTTTCACATACGCGCTCATCGCGGACGCTTTGGCGACGAAACCTTCGTCATCCCCTGGGAGCGCGTGACCACGAACGCTGCGGCGCCAGACATCAATGGAGCCGGAAAGTGATCCCACTTGCTCTGCGCCCGTGCGAGACGGCGCCGCTCGGGTGCGCGGCCCGGCGGCGTTCTTCCTCCCGATGGCTCGTCCTGGGGTTTGCCGCGTCGCTCGTCATCCACGGCGCCGCGCTCGCCGGGTTCATGGTCTTCGGGCCGGAGAACGAGCCGCCGCCTGCGGCGGTCGTCGTCGCCTCGCTCTTCGTCGGCGAGGTCAAGCGCGATTTCACGGAAGAGTCCGCTCCCGCGCACGCCAGCGCGCATGCCAGCGCGGCGCGCGAGCGCGCGGCGCGCGCGATGCGCCCGCCCATCGTCACGGCCGCCCCAGAGGCCTTCGAGGACGCGCCCTGGGCGCTGGACCCCGAACGGCTTCCCGTGGAGGCGGCTCCGGCGGCCGTCGAGCTCGCGGCTCTTGCCCGCCCGTCGGTCTCGCCGGAATTTCCGAAGCCGACGCTCAAACCCGAGGAGCCGCCCGTGGAGAGCGCTCTGGAACGGCCGACGCCACCGGATATCTCCCCCCAGCCCCGGAGTCGTTCCAGGCGCGCGCGCCCCGCCGTCGATCCCGGCGAAGGCTGGGAACGCGCGATGGCCCTTCTCGCGGACGCGGTTCTGCCGGCGGCCGGTTCTTCCGGCGGGGCGGCCGGGCGGGCGAGCGCTCCCCGCTACGGCCTCGCGGGGCTTTACAATCCGCCGCCGGATTATCCGCTGGTTGCCCGTCGGCGTGGCATGGAAGGGCGCACGGTGCTGCGTGTCGAGGTCCTCCCCGACGGCAAGGCCGGGCGGGTTTCGCTCCGGCGAAGCAGCGGGCATGCGTTGCTCGACGACGCCGCGCTCGGGGCCGTCTCCAAATGGACGTTCCGGCCCGCACAGGCCGGGGGGGTGCCGGTCGCGGGGGTCGTCGAGGTGCCGATCGTCTTCCGGCTCGAATAGTCGAGGCCTGCCACGAAGCGGGGAGGGGTGGCGAAACCTCCGCCGGCCGCTATAGTTCTTCCGCTCCATGTGGCGCGTGGCAGCGCCAACGAAACACGACGAAGGGAGAAGACAAATGCAGACACAGGCCGCTGTGGCGCTCGCGGCGGGCAAGCCGCTCTCCATCGAAACGGTCGAGCTCGAAGGCCCCAAGGAAGGGGAGGTCCTGGTGGAGATCAAGGCCACTGGGATCTGCCATACAGACGAGTTCACGCGCTCGGGCGCGGA
>JAPUJA010000047.1 GCA_027296525.1 Pseudomonadota bacterium
GATAGCTGTCCTCGAAACCGCCGATCAGCTCGCCCTCCGAGTTGGTCAACCGCCAGCTCAAGAGGACCTCGGTTTCCTCCCCGCCCGCGGTCAGGCGCTGCCTCGAGTTGCTCGAGAGCATGAAGCTTCCCGGGTTGGCGCTTTCGAGACTGGCCGGAACGTCCCGCTCGCGGAGGGCTTGGGCGAGCGCGGCGGCGAGCGCCCGGTCGAGCGGCGGGTTGACGCCGTGAATCGGCAGAACGAGCAGACCGTTGCTCGCCTCGGGCGGGGGCAGGGCGAGCTCGGAATAAGTCTCGTGATCGAACTGAAAGGGCTGAAAAAGAGGCTGGCAGGCGGCCGTGAGCAGCGCCGCGAGAAGGATCAGGGCGCGTCCGAGGACAGAGCGCGAAGGCCGGCCCCTAAAACACACAACTCGCAACCAGCCCGACGAGCAGGAGCGCGGCAAAGAGAATGATATACGGCATCGATCGCTCCTCCTCGCTCTCCCCACGGGCCGCCATTAAAGGCCCGAGACCCTTATTCCGCAAGCGTTATGGCCGACAGCAACCGGCCATATCCGGGGGCGCCTTGGCGTTGGGATCGCCGGTAGCTGAAGAAGCGAAGATCGTCGGAGAAGGTATCCTGCTCGGTCGCCGCGACGGCCGCGATCCCCTGTCCCGTCAGACGCCCCGCGATATAAGCCGCGAGGTCGAAGAGATGATGCTCGGCCCGCCGGGCCGGGCGGAAAAACCCCTCATTGCCCGGATCTTCCGCCAGGAAGCGGGCGTGGAATTCGGGCCCGACCTCGTAGGAGTCGCGCCCGATACAGGGGCCGATGAGCGCGGCGATGCGCTCGGGCCGCGCGCCTTCGCCGATCATCGCCGCGAGCGCCACCTCGAGGATGCCGCCGAGGGCGCCGCGCCAGCCGGCGTGGGCGACGCCGACGACCGGCACCTCGGGATCGACCAGCAGCACGGGCGCGCAGTCCGCCGTCAGCACGCCGATCGCGATCCCTGGGCGCCGGGTCACGAGGGCATCCGCCTTGGGCGCATCGTCCGGCGGCCAGGGCTCGTCGACGACGAGGGCCTGGTCGCTGTGGCTCTGGTAGGGGGTGCAGAGCGCCTGCGCCGCGACTCCCAGATGCTGGGCCGCCCGGGAGCGATTCTCGCGCACCGCCTCGAGATCGTCGCCCGAGCCGAAGCCGCAGTTCAAGGACTGGAAAACCCCGTCGCTGACGCCGCCGGCGCGGGTGAAGAGGCCGTAGCGAATGGCTCCCTCGCTCTCGAACGTCGGGTGCTCGATGGTTCCCGTCGGCGCTCGACTCCGAGCTCCCGTCTTGGTCACGCCGCGCCTGCGTTACCTGGTGCCCTGGCCGCGCGGGCGGGCGGATCCTCTCGGCGGGCCTGCTCGAAGCCGGCCGGGGCCCAGGCGCCCGCGTGGGTGATCGCGAAGGCCTTGAACAAGCTGCCCATCTCGGAATCGTGGGTCAAGCGCCCGAGCCCGGCCTCGATCTCCGCCTTCTCATCCGGGCGCGCCGCGGCGCCGAGCGTTCGGGCACGGGCCTCGATTCCAAGCGCCTTTAGGAACGCTCTTTGGGATACCGGTCCGTAGGTCCGCGCGCCGGCCTCGCGCGCCGCTTGGCCGAGGAGGGCGAAATCCACATGAGCCGTCATGTCCACCTCGCCCGGCGCCTCGAGCACCGGATGGGGCCGATGGCGGCTGACGGCCTGGAGCGTTTCGCCAAGCCGGCTCTCGGCATGGCCGTAATCGATCACAAGGGCCGCGCCCCCGGACACGGCCAGAAGCTGGCCGATCTGGTGCGCCAGGCTGATGCCCGAAGGGGAGAACTCGAAGACGCTGCCCTCGGGCGCATCGCGAAGCCGCGCGGGCACGAGCGCGGCCGCCGCCGAGTCGCCGGGCGTGAGGACGAATCGAAAGCCGTCGCCGTCCGTGTCCACGCAACGCTCCGTCCACCCCCTGCGCGTGCGCACGAGCTGGCGAATGGGCAAGGCGTCGAACAGCTCGTTCGCGACGATGAGCGCGGGCCCGCTGGGCAGCCCCGCGAGCGTCCTGTGCCAGGTCGCGCCCGTGCCTTCGAGCCGCTCGCGCTGACGGCGCTCGAGGCTCGGGCTTGTCTCGATCAGATGCAGCTTCACGACGCCCTTGAAATCGGACACGGTCTGGAGCGCGCGCAGCGCATCGGCCATCAAGGTACCCCGCCCGGGGCCGATCTCCACCAGCCGGGGCGGCTTCGGCGCGCCCATTTGCCGCCAGGTGACGGCGCACCAGAGCCCGATCAACTCGCCGAACATCTGACTGATCTCCGGCGCGGTCACGAAGTCGCCTTGCCGTCCAAAGGGCTCGTTCCGGTTGTAGTAACCGAGCTCGGGATCGCCGAGCGCGGCGGCCATGTATTGTTCGACGGTCAAGGGTCCAAATCCGGCGATGAGCCGCTTGAGCCGGCGCGCAAGCGGGCTCACGTCGCCCCTCCCGGGCGTCTTTGGGCGCTCGCGATGAGGTAAAGCCCGAGCGCCAGCATGGGAAGCGAAAGGAGCTGTCCCATCGTGCTGCCCAAGAGCAGGAAGCCCAGATAGGCGTCGGGCTCGCGCACGAATTCCACCGCGATGCGGGCGAGCGCATAGCCCGCGAGGAAGACCCCGGTCAACAGACCAGGATGCCGGTGGGCCGCGCTCCAATGGCCGAGGCCATAGAGGAGGACGAAGAGCAGGAGGCCTTCGAGGAGGGCTTCATAGATCTGGCTGGGGTGCCGCGCCCCCGGCCCGCCCGCGGGGAAAACCATTCCCCAGGGCAGCTCGGTGGCCCGTCCATAGAGCTCACCGTTGGCGAAATTCGCCAAGCGCCCGAGGAAGAGGCCGATCGGCACGGCCGGGGCGGTATGATCGGCGAGCGCGAGCCACGAGATCCGATGGCGCCGTGCGTAGAAGAGGAGGGCCGCCGCGACCCCGACGAGCCCGCCGTGGAACGACATGCCCCCTTGCCAGATAGAGAGAATCTCGGCCGGATGCGCGAAATAGAAATCGGGCTTGTAGAACAAGACGTGGCCGAGCCGGCCACCCAGGATGACACCGAGGGTAACCCACACCAGGAGGTCGTCGACTTGGCGGGGCGTGATTGCGTGATTGAAGCGCTTGGCGAGATGGCGAATGTAAAGCCAACCCAACAGCAAGCCGACGATATAGGCGAGCGCGTACCAACGGATGCTGACCGGCCCGATCTCGACGAGGACCGGATCGATCGTCGGAAAGGCGAGTGCGAAGGTCATCGGGGGACGCTTACCGGTAAGGGTCCGGCTGGCTGAGATAGTCGCTCACATAGCGCCGGGCGGCTTCCGTCGTGGGCGTGAAGGGTTTTTGATAGCCGGCGCCGCGCAAGTGGGAAAGATCAGCCTCGGTGAAATACTGATAGTGCTCCTGGAGGCTTTCGGGCATCTCGACATATTCGATGCGCGGCGTGTGTCCCGCGGCTTGAAAGGCCGCCTCGATCAGCGTTTGAAAACTCACGGCCTCGCCGGTTCCGCAATTGAACAGGCCGCTCACCCGTGGATTGTCCAGAAGCCACAGCATGACGTCGACGCAATCGCCGACCCAGACGAAGTCACGAAGCTGGCCACCGTCCGCGTAGTCCGGGTGGTGGGACTTGTAAAGCCGGACGGTTTCGCCCTCGAGGATCCGCTCGGCGTTCTTGGCCAGAACGCTCTGCTGGTCGCCTTTGTGATACTCGTTCGGACCGAAGGCGTTGAAGAATTTGAGCCCCGCCCACTGTTTGGGGCGGGCCGCGTCCGAGGCCAGAAGACGCGCGACTCGCCGATCGAAAAGATGTTTGCTCCAGCCGTAGGGATTAAGCGGTCGCAAGAGCGCCAGAGCATCGACGGAGCCATCGTCCGTGAACCCGTTTGAGCCGTCGCCGTAAGTAGCGGCCGAGGATGCATAGATGAAACGGGCGCCGCTCTCGGCGCACCAATTCCAAAGCGCCAGACTCAAGGCAAAGTTGTTGGCGACGATGAAGTCGACATCGGTTTCGGTGGTCGATGAGCTCGCGCCGAGATGGAAGACGACGTCGATGCTCCCGCTCTCGAGCACATCACCGAGCTCATCGGGAGGGACCAGCTCGGCGATCTCGCGTTTGGCGAGATTGCGCCATTTGTCGCCCGTCCCGAGCGTATCGCAGAGCACGATTTCCGATTCGCCGCGCTCTTCGAGAGCGGCTATCAAATTCGAGCCGATGAAACCCGCGCCTCCGGTCACCAGAATCATGCCGACATTCCGCCTCGTGCCGGGCAAGTTATAGGTCGGGGTCTGGGAGCTCGCAAGCTGGCGTTGTTCTGGGGGCATTCATGGCCATATAACATCTTGAGGCTCGAGCCGAATGACTGAGGAGCCGAGGAGGATAGGCGAAGATGCAGACGAGCAACCGGCTTTTCGACGATTTCGCTCGGGTGGCGAGCGGCGCGATGGGGGTTGCCTCCGGCTTCAAGGGGGAGGTCGAGGCGCTCGTTCAGCGCCAGTTCGATCGAATCCTCGCGCGTATGGATTTGGTCAACCGTGAGGAGTTCGAGGCGGTCAAGGAAATGGCCGCCAAGGCCCGAGCCGAGCAGGAGGCTCTGAACGAGCGCCTCGCGGCGCTCGAGAAAAAAGCCGCACGGCCGGCGCGCAAGCGGGCGGCGAAGCCCAAGGCCGCGGCCCCTAAGGACGATACCGCCTAGGGCGCTTCCCCCGCCGGGTTGGCGGCGGGGTCTTGTATTTCAAGAGATTTTCGCCGTCTCGACGGCATCGCCGTGGGACGGCATCTCCGTGGGACAGCATCGCCGTGGGACGGCATCGCCGTGGGACGGCATCGCCATGGGACGGCATCGTCCGGCATCGGCTTCGCCATGATCGGGTGTCAAAGGCCCGATATATCTATTTTCCACTACATATCGTGGTTTGCTAGGCGTACAACACATTTTATTGTGGTATGGAACCGTCGATACGATATTCTCGGCCGGATATCGCGGCCCCGGGGCCTCGGCCAAGGCCCCCGGGCGGATTGAGGAGTAAGGCGCCATGGCGGCCACATCGTTCGAGACGGATGCCCGGGTCGCGAATCCTGTGGATCTCGCGGAACGGATCATTGCGGGCAACGACTGGCCGTTCGAGCGCCATGATGAGGGGGATGTCTCGGCCGAGGTCGCCGGCCGCTGGTGCGTCTATCAGCTCTGGTTCTGCTGGCGGCCCGAGATCAACGTGCTCCATTTTTCCTGTGCCTTCGACATGCGCATCCCGGCGAACAAGCGCGGCCTCATCTACCGCTTGATGGGGCTCGCGAACGAGCGGCTGTGGTTCGGGCATTTCGAGCTCTGGTCGGAGGAGGGGCTGCCCGTGTTCCGCCACGCCACCCTTCTCAGGGGCACCTCCGGGCTTTGCCGCTCGCAGGTCGAGGACATGATCGACGTCGCGCTCAGCGAGGTGGAGCGGTATTACCCGGCCTTTCAGCATGTGGTTTGGGGCGGCAAGTCTCCGGAAGAGGCACTCGAGCTGGCTCTCGTGGAGACCCTGGGCGAGGCTTGAGGCCGATGCCCGGGCGCCTTTGTCTCGTGGGCGCCGGTAAGATGGGCGGCGCGTTGCTCAAAGGCTGGCTCGGCGCCGGTGTGGCGCCGGAACGCCTCGGCGTCGTCGAACCCAGCGCGCGTGCGGCGGAGGCGCTCCTCCCGGAGCCAGCGCTGGCGGTGGTCGAGACCGTGGACGCGCTCGGCTGGACGGAGCCGCCGGCGGCGGTGATTTTCGCGGTCAAGCCCCAGGTGATGGACGATGTCCTGCCCGCTTATCGCCGCTGGTCGGGGGGCAAGACGGTGTTCCTATCGATCGCCGCGGGGCGCACTCTGGCATCGCTCGCGAAACATCTCGGCGCCGACGCCGCCATCGTCAGGGCGATGCCCAACATACCGGCCCAAGTCGGGCGCGCCGTGACGGTGGCTTGCGCCAACTCCGCCGTGAACCCGGAGGCACGGGCGCTCGCGAGCTCGCTTCTCCAGGCGATCGGCGAGGTCGAATGGATCGAGCAGGAATCGTGGCTCGACGCGGTCACGGCCCTGTCGGGCAGCGGGCCGGCCTACCTGTTTCTGTTCGCGGAGTGCCTGGCGCGCGCCGGCGCCGAAGCGGGCCTGCCCAAGGCGTTGGCCGAGCGTCTTGCGCGCGCGACGGTGGCGGGCGGCGGCGAGCTCATCCGAACCTCCCCGGTAAGCGTCGAGGATCTCCGCCGCGACGTGACCAGCCCGGGCGGAACCACGGAGGCGGCGCTCGAGGTGCTGATGGGCGCGGGCGGCCTGCAGTCCCTCTTGACCCGGGCGGTCGAGGCGGCGCGACGGCGCGCGCGCGAGCTCGCCGAGTGAACCCCCCGTTTGACGCCGTTTCCTGAGCTTCCTACAATTGACCTCTGTTCATGGGGGAGACAATGGCCAAGAAGAAAGACGCGGCGCTCTTCAAGGTGGCGCTCGATCTCGCGGCCCAGAAGGGCTGGGGGCGAACGACCCTGTCCGACATCGCCGAGGCGGCCGGGATGCCGCTCGCCGAGCTCTACCGGCAGTTTCGATCGAAGAGGGCGCTGCTGGTCGCCTTTTCGCGCAGGATCGACGAGGAGGTGCTCGCCAATGTCGATCCGGACCTGGCGAGCGAACCGGCGCGCGATCGCTTGTTTTCGGTTCTGATGCAACGCTTCGACGCGCTTGGGCCCTACAAGGCGGGCCTGTGCGCCGTGGTTCGGGACGAGAGTTGCGATCCTTCGGCGCTTCTGTGCGGCGCGCCTCATCTCACGCGCTCGATGGCCTGGATGCTCGAGGCCGCCGGGATCGGGAGCGCCGGGTTCGGGGGCGCCCTTCGCGTCAAGGGCCTGGCCGCGATTTACCTGATCGCGCTTGGGGTCTGGTTCCGCGACAAGAGCGAGGACATGAGCCGCACGATGGCGACGCTCGACCGCTCCTTGCGGCGTGTCGATGCGCTCCTCGCTACGCTCAAGCGACGCGGTCCCGCGCCCGCGCCCGCCGCGCCCTGACGACGAACCCGCGCGCGCCCTAAACCGGCAGCCGAAGGAGCGCGCGCAAGCCCCCCATCGCCGATTCCGAGAGCGTGACGTCGCCGCCATGGGCGCGCGCCACGTCGCGCGCGATCGAGAGCCCGAGGCCCGCGCCGCCGGTTGCCGGGTTGCG
>JAPUJA010000048.1 GCA_027296525.1 Pseudomonadota bacterium
ACCAAGTGGCGATGAGCGAGGCGGGATGCCAGAAGCCGACCCTCGGCCCCGCCTCCGGGCCGCGGGTCATGGCGTGGCTGACGGCAGGGCGAGCGTTGCCGTGGCCTGTGCGGCGATCCCTTCGCCCCGCCCGAGGAAGCCGAGGCCGTCGGTGGTCGTCGCCTTGACGCTGACGCGCGATGGCGCGATGGCGAAGATCTCGGCGATGCGCCGGCGCATCGCCTCTCGATGGGGCGCGAGGCGCGGGGCCTCGCAGAGCATCGTGACGTCGAGGAAGACGATCTCGCCCCTGGCTTCGCGCAGGAACTCGAGCGCGCGGCGGGCGAAGAGCGCCGAATCCGCGTCCCGCCAGGCGGGATCATCGGAAGGGAAGTGATCGCCGATATCGCCCCGCCCGAGCGCGCCGAGCACCGCATCGGTCAGCGCGTGCAGGCCGGCATCGCCGTCCGAATGACCGACGAGGCCGTGGTCATGGGCCACGGCGACACCGCACAGCATGACCCGATCGCCCGGACCGAAGCGGTGCGCGTCGAAGCCGCTGCCGACCCGTGTTTCTCTTGAAGCCCCACCGAGTATCCGCTCGGCGCGGGCGAGGTCATCCACCGTGGTCACCTTCAAATTGTCTTCCGATCCGGGAACGAGGGCAACGGAGAGCCCGGCGGCTTCCGCGATCGCGGCGTCGTCGGTGAGGTTCTGCCCGCGCGCCTTGCGGTGCGCCGCGAGAATGGCTGCGAAGCGGAAGGTCTGCGGCGTCTGGGCGCGCCAGAGCCCGCTTCGCTCGACGGTCCCGGCGATGCGCGGCGGGTCGTCGCCCGCGCGCTTCAAGGTATCGCTCACCGGGACGGCGGCGATCGCGCCGTCCGCGCCATTCGCGCCATCAAGCGCGGCGATCGTGCGCCGGATAAGCGCGCCGTCGACGGCGGGCCGTGCCCCGTCATGGATGAGGACGATGCCGGGTACGCTCGGCTCGAGGCTCTCGAGACCGTTCAGCACCGAGTCCTGGCGCTCAGGTCCGCCCGCGACCGGCTCGAGCAGCTTTGCCGATTGCGCGCGGCCGAGCGGAGCCACGGCGTCGTCGTAAAGGGTCCGGTCGTCGGGATGGATCGCGACGCACACGGAATCGATCTCTGAGAGACGCGCGAACGCGGCGACCGCATGGCTCAGCACACGATGGCCCATGAGCGGCAAATACTGCTTGGGCAAGGCTGCGCCCATCCGGTGCCCGCGTCCGGCGGCCACGATCAGCGCGACGGTTCCAGCCATGAAGGACGATCCTGTGAGAGCTCGATCGGCGTCATCCGGATCGCGAAGCTAGCCCCTCCGTCTCTCCCTGCCAAGGGTTGGCACGCCCCTCCACCTTGCCCTAGGCTGGTGTCGGGAGTTCGACGGGGCGTCTTCCCTGGACCCGAGGGAGGCCAGGGGCCGTGGCGGCGTTCGGAATGGTCGAAAAGGAGGGCTTTGACCCGTGCGCGACCCGATCGAGCGGCTCGAGCGGGGCGATATCCTCATCCTCGACGGCGCGACGGGCACCGAGGTTCAGCGGCGCGGCGCGCGGATGGACGATCTCGCCTGGTGTGCGACCTCGGTCATCACCAGTCCCGAGATCGTCCGCGAGACTCATATGGATTATATCCACGCCGGGGCCGACATCATCACGGCGAACACCTTCGCCGCGGCGCGCCACGTGCTCAGCCCCGCCGGGCTCGGCGACGATACGGCCATGGTGAACCACAGGGCCATGACCCTCGCCAAGGAGGCGCGTGAGGCCGCGGCCGATCGACCCGTCGCCATCGCCGGCTCCATGTCGAGCATGGTGGCCGGGGTCGATCTCGCGCACCGACCGAGCCTCGAAGAGGCGCGCGCCAGCTACCGCGAACAGGCGGGCCTGCTCGTGGAGGCGGGCTCCGATCTGCTTCTGCTCGAGATGATGTTCGACATCGACCATGCGAGCGCCGCCGTCGCCGAGGCCGCCGCGACGGGATTGCCGGTCTGGGTGGGTTTCAGTTGCCGGATAGCCCCGGATGGCCGCGTGCGAATGTTCCGCGAGGCGCATAGCGATCCCCATTCGGACCCTGAATTCGAGGAGGTGATCGGCAAGGTCATGGCGTGCGGCGGATCGGTCGCCGGCGTCATGCACACCGAGATCGCTCACATGACATCGTCTCTGGAGGTTCTGTTCGCTCACTGGCGGGGGCCGGTGATGGCCTACGCGGAGTCGGGCGATGTCGGCATGCCGATCGAGTGGGGTTTCAGCGACCTCGTCAGCCCAGCGGAATACGCCCGGATCGCACAGGGCTGGGTCGCCATGGGGGCGCAGATCGTCGGCGGCTGTTGCGGCCTGGGGGTCGAGCATGTCCGTGGGCTCAAGGATGGGCTTCCGATACATTTGCCAGATCGTGCAAGGAGTTAAAATCTATTACTGAAGTGGAACCTCGGCTGACGGAGGGCGACCCCACGGCCCGCGCCTAGGAGCGGTTTCGGAGCAGGTCCTAGGCGCCGCCCTGGGCGGTTGCTTGCCGTCGCGCCTCGGGGCTCCTAGTATATGCCCGAACCTTGATCAATCGGACATGACGCTCAAAGCCATCCAGCTCGGCCCGGTCGAGCTCGCCGATCCGGTGATTCTCGCGCCCATGTCGGGGGTCACGGATATGCCGTTCCGCCGTTTGGTGAAGAAGAGCGGCGCCTCTCTCGTGGTCTCGGAGATGATCGCGAGCCAGGCGATGATCCGTCAGACCCGAAAATCGATGAAGATGTCGACGAACTGCGCCGAGGAATACCCGATGGCGGTGCAGCTCGCGGGCTGCGAGCCTGAGGTGATGGCGGAAGCGGCCAAGCTCAACGCCGATCGGGGCGCGGCGCTCATCGATATCAACATGGGTTGCCCGGTCAAGAAGGTCGTGAACGGCTGGGCCGGCTCGGCGCTCATGCGCGACGAGGGCCATGCCGGGCGAATCCTCGAGGCCGTGGTGAGGGCCGTTACGCTTCCGGTGACGCTCAAGATGCGCACGGGCTGGGACGACAACAGCCGGAACGCGCCCCGCCTTGCGCGCATCGCCGAGGATGCCGGGATCGTGATGATCACCGTCCACGGCCGCACCCGTTGTCAGCTCTACAAGGGCCGGGCGGACTGGAAGTTCATCCGCACGATCAAGGAGGCCGTGTCGATCCCGGTGATCGGGAACGGCGATCTCACGAGTCTCGATGAGGCGCGCGAGCGGCTCGGCGAATCCGGCGCCGACGGGGTGATGATCGGGCGCGCCACCTGCGGGCGGCCTTGGTTCATCCAACAGGTCGCCCAATTCCTCAAGACCGGTATCCGCCTGCCCGATCCCCCGCTCGCGCACCAACTCATGATGCTTCTCGAGCATTACGGCGCCATCCTGTCTCACTATGGCGAGGAAACCGGCGTGCGTATCGCCCGCAAGCATGTCGGCTGGTACAGCAAGGGATTGTCGGGATCGACTCAGTTCCGCGACCGGATCAACCGGCTCTCGAGCGGGGCGCGGGTGACCAATGAAATCCGCGCCTTTTATGAACCGTTGATCGAACGCGTGGCGGCCTGATGGCGCAAAACGATCGGACGGGGCCGGCGATGAAGCGCCGTGAAGAGGGGATGCCGACGCGATGCAGGTAATCATCTGCGGCGGCGGCCAAGTGGGCTCCGCGATCGCGCGGCATCTCGCGGGCGAAAACAACGACGTCACCGTGATCGACCAGCGCGCCGACCTGATCGAGCGTCTGACCGATACCCTCGACGTCAAGGCGATGGTGGGCCACGCCTCGCGGCCCGATGTGCTCGAGCAGGCGGGCGCCAAGAACGCCGACATGATCATCGCCGTCACCTTCTCCGACGAAGTGAACATGGTGGCCTGCCAGATCGCCCATTCACTTTTCGACGTGCCGAAGAAGATCGCGCGGGTGCGCGAGCAGAGCTATCTCGATCCGGTCTGGGCGACCCTGTTCAGCCGGGATAATCTGCCGATCGATGTGATTATCTCGCCGGAGATCGAGGTGGCGCGCGCGATCGCGCGTCGCCTGCACGCGCCGGGCGCGATCGACATGATTTCGTGCGCCGACGGGCGGGTCCGGATCGTCGGCGTGCATTGCGGCGACGACTGCCCGGTGGTGAACACGCCGTTGCGCCAGCTCACCGAGGTCTTTCCGGATCTTCACATCGTCGTCGTCGCCGTCATCCGGGACGACAAATTGATCGTGCCGAGCGACAAGGAGCAGCTTCTGCCGGGGGACGACGTCTATTTCGTCGCCGATCAGGAGCACCTCGAGCGGGCCATGGTGGCGTTCGGGCATGAAGAAAAAGAGGCGCGCCGCATGATCATCGCGGGCGGCGGAAATATCGGCCTCAACCT
>JAPUJA010000049.1 GCA_027296525.1 Pseudomonadota bacterium
GGCGATCGGCGATCGACTCCTGCGCGAGATAGGCGTTCACCGTGGTCGCGCCGACGCCGATCAACACGGCGAAGTAGTGAACGTCCAGGCATTCGGCGGAGCGCACATTGATCGAGGTGTAGGTGCGAAGGCTTTGGCGCATGAGATGGTTGTGCACGGCCGCGGTAGCCAAGATCATCGGAATCGAGGCGCGCACTCGGCCCACCTTCTCATCGCTCAGCACGATGTGCGTGCATCCGCCGCGCACCGCATCCTCCGCCTCCTGCCTCATGCGCTCGAGCGCCGCCGCGAGCCCGTCGCCGGGCGAATCGACCGAAAAAGTCGCGTCGATGTCGGCCGCCGTCTTGCCCATGTGACGGCGCATCGCCGCGAACTCGGCATTCGAGAGCACGGGCGATTCGAGCAGGAGCAACTCCGTTTGATCCGGGCTCTGATCGAACACATTGCCCAGGTTTCCGAGGCGCGTCTTCAGACTCATGACGCGATATTCGCGCAGCGAATCGATCGGCGGGTTCGTCACCTGACTGAAATTCTGGCGGAAGAAATGATGCAGGCCCCGGTAATGCTCGGAGAGCACGGCAAGCGGCGTGTCGTCGCCCATCGAGCCCGTGACTTCCTTAGCGTCCTCGACCATGGGATGGAGGATCATCTCAAGCTCCTCCATGGTGTAGCCGACGAAACGTTGACGCAGGCGAAGCTCATCGCGCTCATATTTCGCGGACTCGGGCGCTTGGGCTTTGATCAGGCTGTCGAGATGGGTGATGTTCTTCACCCACTCGCGGTAGGGATGCGCCTGGGCGAGCTGGTCCTTGAGCTCCTGATCGCGATAGAGCCGGCCCTCGGTCAGATCGATGCCGATGATCTGCCCCGGGCCGAGCTTGCCCTTCTCGATGATCCAGCTCTCGTCGACCGGCACCATGCCGGTCTCGGAGCCGACGATCAGGAGCTCATCGCCCGTGATCGTGTAGCGCAGCGGACGAAGCCCGTTGCGGTCCATGCCCGCGATGATCCAGCGCCCGTCGCTCGCGCAAATCGCGGCCGGCCCGTCCCAGGGCTCCATGACGCAGTTGCAGTAGCTGTACATCGCGCGGTGGGCCTCGGGCATCGTCGTCTTGTGCGACCAGGAATCGGGGATCATCAGGATCTTGGCCTCGGGCACCGAGCGCCCGCCATGCACGACGGCCTCGAACACGGCGTCCAGCGCCGCCGAGTCCGAGCTTCCCGACTGAATGAGCGGGAAGAGATCGGCGTTGCGCGCGCCGAAGGCCTCGGCGACCATGCGCGTCTCGTGGCTTTTCATCCAATTGATGTTTCCCTTGAGGGTGTTGATCTCGCCGTTATGGGCCAGCATGCGGAAGGGCTGGGCGAGCCACCAGGTGGGAAAGGTGTTGGTCGAATAGCGCTGATGGAAGATCGCGAAGCTCGATTCGAAACGCGGATCGAGAAGGTCGGGATAGAAGGCCGTGAGCTGCTCGGCCAGAAAGAGGCCCTTGTAGATCACCGCCCGGCAGGAAAGCGAGCAGATGTAGAAGTCGGCGATGTGCGCGTCGAGCACCTCGCGCTCGATGCGCCGACGGATGATGTAGAGCTCGCGTTCGAAGCTCGCATCGTCGACGCCCTTGTCGTTCGAGATCATGATCT
The DNA here is from genome assembly GCA_027296525.1 of Pseudomonadota bacterium. Lineage (GTDB taxonomy): Bacteria > Pseudomonadota > Alphaproteobacteria > UBA828 > JAPUJA01 > JAPUJA01. The sequence continues at coordinate 1,642 of JAPUJA010000049.1, forward strand.
GCTCGATCTCGGGGCGCGTCGCGTTCGCCTTCTCTCCGATCACCGAAGCGTCGATCGGCACCTGGCGCCAACCATAGATGCCGTAGCCGACCCCCAGGATCTCGCTCTCGACGATCGAGCGGCAGCGCTCCTGGGCGCCGAGGTCGGTGCGGGGCAGGAACACCATGCCAAGCGCCATGCGTCCCGGCCGGGCCTCGTGGCCGGTGTTCGCGACATGGGCCTTGAAAAAATCTTGCGGAATCTCGACGAAGAGACCCGCGCCGTCGCCCGTCTTGCCGTCGGCATCGACCGCGCCGCGATGCCAGATGGCCTTCAGCGCGTCGATCGCGGCCTCGACGACGCGCCGGCGCGGCGCGCCGTCGAGGCTCGCGACGAGCCCCACGCCGCACCCGGCGTGCTCGTGTGCCGGATCGTAGAGACCCGTGCGCGAAAGCCGCTCGGCCTCGCGCATCTGACGCCGCACCTCGGAAGCCGCACGCGCCGGACCGCTCGCGCTCACGAGGCCGCTCCGATCACCGCGAGAGATGCCGCCGCCTCGCGGTTCTCGGCGCTGGTCCGCAGGTAGGCGTCGATCCCTTCGGCGGCGTCGCGCGCGTCCTTGATCGCCCAGACCACGAGCGAAGCGCCGCGCACGATGTCCCCGGCGGCGAACACGCCGTCGATGCTCGTCATCATGCTCTGCCAGTCCACCTTGAGCGTGCCCCAGCCGGTGACCTCGAGCTCGGGCGCCCCGAAGGCCACCGGCAGGTCCTCCGGGTCGAAGCCGAGCGCCTTGATCACGAGGTCGGCGTCGATCGTAAAGCTCGAATCGGGTATCGGCACCGGCGTCTGACGCCCGCTTGCGTCCGGCATGCCGAGATGGATGCGGCCCGCGCGCACAGCCCCAACCCCGCCCTCGCCCAGAAACGCCTCCGGGCTCGCGAGCCAGACGAACTCGACGCCCTCCTCCTCGGCGTGGCTCACCTCGCGCATGGAGCCCGGCATGTTCGCCCGGTCGCGGCGGTAGAGGCACCTGACCGTGCGCGCGCCCTGGCGCACGGCAGTGCGCACGCAGTCCATCGCCGTATCGCCCCCGCCGACGACGACGACGTTCTTGCCCTCGGCATCGAGCGTGCCGTCGTCGAAGAGCGGAACCGCATCGCCCAGCCCCTTGCGGTTGCTCGCCGTCAAGTAGCTCAT
>JAPUJA010000005.1 GCA_027296525.1 Pseudomonadota bacterium
TTGACGTTCAGAATCTCGTTCTCAGGATTGCAGTAAAACGGCACCATGACGATGAGCTCCTCGCCCGCAAACTTCGCGTGCGCCGCAAAAGCCTTGCAAGGAAGACTCTTTTCGAAGGCAGCGGTGACGTTCGGCGCCTTCTTCTCGAGCAACTCCGCAACGATCTTCCGGCCGTTGACCGTCATCGTAAAACGTCGACCCATATCTCCTCCTCGCCGCTATGAACAGGCGGCTCGCTCCAAGTCCCTCAGCCGCGGCACGCCTCCGGCGAAGGCAAAGCCGGAAAAAGCAGCCGCCAAACGAAAGCGCCGCCGCGCCGAACATGGACGGCGCCCCGATGGTCGGGATCATCGGTGTATAGGATGCGACCATCTTGGTGTAAAGCCATTCCGAAATGTGTCGCCGGTTCCCGTCGCAAAGGTCGAAAACAGAAAATTACCCCAGGAAAGAAGGTAAAGGCAAAGGGCGCGCCGCCCTCAGAAGGCCCTCTTCCGCCGCATATAAATCCAGATGAAATAGGCCCCAAACAAGAGGATGAAGGAGCCCACAACCGACATCGTGCCGATTGTCGCGATCATCGGGGTATAGGCCACCGTCATCTTCGAATAGAGCCATTCGGGAACGGTCGAATCGGCGCCCGAGGTGAAGGCCGAGAGCGGGAAGTTGCCCCACGACAGCAGGAAGGAAAACAGCGCGCCCGAAAACAGCCCGGGTGCGAGCGCGGGGATCGTCACCTCGCGCAGCACTTGCCAACGGCTCGCGCCGAGATCGTAGGCCGCCTCCTCCATCGAGGCGTCGAAGCCGTAGATCTGGATCGAGATCACGAGGGTCACGATCGGCACGATCCAGACGAGATGCGCGAAGGCCGTGGTGTGCCAGGTCGGTATGATGCCGAGCGTCGTGTACCACTGCAGCAGCGCCAGCCCCAGCACGGCCTGGGGGAAGAAGATCGGCAAGAGAATGACCTTCTGGTAAATGCTGCGTCCGCGCCAATTGAAGCGCGCGAAGGCAAGCGCGCCGAAGAAACCGAACACCGTCGCGACGACGGCCACGATGCCAGCAACATAGAGCGAAGTAACGTGCAGGGTCGTCGTGATCGACGCGTCGAAAGTATCCTGGTACCAGTTGAGGCCGAATTTCTGGATCGGAAACCGGAAGTAACGCGCCTTGTTGACGGACGCGAGCATGACGCTGCTTATCGGCACGTACATGAACAGCACGATGACCGCCATCCACAGCAGCAGCAGGCCGCGCATCCAGGGCTTGGTATCGCGATTCACGGTCAGCGCTTCCCGAGCAGCCGGTCGAGATTGAGGCGGCTCAGCACGGCGACCACGAGGATCCCCGTAAAGACGGTCACAAGCATCGCGACCGAGGAGCCCATCGGCCAATTCTGTGCGTAGGTGAACAGGTGGCGGATTTCGATCGCGACGACGAGCGCGTTTTGCCCGCCCAGGATGGTCGCCTCGGAAATCGCACCGACGGCGAGGATGAAGGTCAACAAGCCGCCGACGAGCACGCCCGGCATGGCGAGCGGCAACTCGACCTCGCGAAAGATCTGCCAGCGGTTCGCACCGAGGTCGCTCGCCGATTCCACGAGATCCTTGGGCACCATGGAGATGCCGAGCATTATCGGGAACAGCATGAAGGGCAGATAGACATAGCACAGGCCGAGGAGCACGGCCGAGGCGTGATAGAGAATCGAGCCCGGATCGAACCCGAACAGCGTCCTCATGATGCCGGCGAAGATGCCGCCGCCTTTCATGAGAAAGATGACCCAACCGAACAGCCGCACGTTCTCGGAGACGAACAGCGGCAGCACCATCAAAAGCATGATGGGCGGCGACCATTTGCCGAATACCTTCGCCATGCCGTAAGCCGCGGGGTAGCAAACGAGGAGCAGGACCCCGACGGTTTCCAGCGCCAAGCCGAAGGACCACAGGAAGGGGATGTAGTAGGTATCTGAGTTAATCAGCTTGAGATAGTTGTCGACCGTCCAGCCATGTGTGAAGCCGAAGGTGCGCTCCGGCGTGAAGCTGGTCAGCCCGACGATGACGAGAGGGCCCAAGAAGCCCAGGACGAAAATGATTATCGCCGGGACGGCATTGCGCGGCCCGGGCGATACAAAGTTGCGCAGGAGCGTCACGACGCGGGGCGGTTCCGTGACCTGCCCATTTTGGCTGTCAACCGGCCGGACCATCAATCAGCCACTAATATGCTGTCTTTCGCGTCCCAGCCGATGATGACCTCGTCGCTCAGCGAACCTCGGTAGGCCTGCTCGCGCAGCTTTTCCACGGTGAACATCATCTCGCCCACTCTCACATGGTATTGAACCCGCGAGCCCAATGAGTATTCGTTGAACAGGACGCCTTTGAGGTGGTTCTCGGCCTCAGCAACGCTGCTCAAGAAGCGCACCGACTCGGGACGAATCACGAGATGCCCGCTACCGTCTTCGATGGCCTCAGGAGACACCGTGAACTCGACATCGCCCAAGGAGGGAGCCACGACCTTGCCAGCACCGGTCTGCCGTACATCGATGACGTTCACTTCACCCATGAATTGGGACACGAAGCAATTTTTCGGGCGCATGTAGATCTCGTTCGGGCTTCCGATCTGAATGATCTTCCCTTCCTGCATGATGCCGATACGATCCGACATCACCATGGCTTCTTCGAGGGAGTGCGTGATGTACATGAAGGTTTTTCCGGTCGCCCGGTGGAGGTCCTTAAGCTCGACCTCAAGGAGCTTGCGCAGACGGTAGTCGATCGCCGAGAGGGGCTCGTCGAAGTAGAGAATCTCGGGATCCGATGCGAGAGCCCGGGCGAGCGCGACGCGTTGGCGCTCGCCGCCGGAGCATTTTGTCACGTTCTTGTTGTAGAAATCGGCGGGCATGCGGAGCATCTCGAGCAGCTCCATCGCGCGTTGACGTCGCTTCCCCCTGGGCACGCCCTTCATTTTCATGGAAAACTCGACATTCTGTCCGACCGTTCGGTGGTGGAACAGTGCGAGGGACTGGAACAACATGCAACTTGGGCGCCGATTCGCCGGAACGTCATTGATGCGTTCACCGCGAAGCAGCACATCGCCCGCCGTCGGCTTCTCAAGACCCGCCAACATGCGAAGCAGCGTCGTCTTTCCACTGCCCGACGGGCCAACGATGGTGAAGAACTCGCCTTCTTCGATATCCAGATCGACGTTGTCGACCGCCGTCAACCTGCCAAACTGCTTGGTAAGTCCTCTGAGCCCAAGAATCGCCTTGGCTTCCGCCATGGCTTCCCCCTCATCGCGCCGCGCGAGGCTTATTTAACCGATTTATCCCACCCGTCAACCGGAGTGAGGCGGACGCGGGCCGATTGCCGCCTGAAAAGACGGTCACAACAGCCGGACTGACCTGTTTTTTTGTGCGATTGGGGCCGCGCGGCTCT
>JAPUJA010000050.1 GCA_027296525.1 Pseudomonadota bacterium
ACTCAAGGCCGGCTCAGGATGTCGCCCCCGAGGCCCGCTTAGGGGGCCGGTCCCTGGTGCCCGGCGCCATCGGCAAACGGGTGTTGGGCCCTATCCGGAAGGCGAGAGGTTGGTGTTCCAGATATCGACGGCGAGTTCCCAGCGCCCCGTCGGCCCGCGCTTCCAGACGATGATAAATTTCCCCTCATCGGCCATGGGCTCGCCTTCAGCCGGCTGGATGGAAAGCGTGTAGTCGCCGACCGAGTAGCCGAGCGTTCCGTTGTTGTGCGCCTCGCTCGTGCCCAAGGTGAGCGAAACCTCGCCGATCCCGAAGACGCCGCCCCAGAACTCCTCGATCGCGGCGCGGCCTTCGACCACAGAGCTTCCGGGCGGCATCAGCTTGGCGTCCTCCGCGTAAAGACCCGCCAGGGCGCTCGCGTCGCCGGCATTGAAGACTTCGACGAAGTGCGCGATGTTCTCATCGACCTTGTCACGGAACCAATCGGCCTTGGCCGTTCCGCCGACGAGGGCGACGACCATGAACACGGCCACCCAGCCAAGAGTGGCGGCCATCCGATGCGTGATCCGGTGCATTTTGTCCTCCCCGAGCTTGGCGCGTTTTCGGCGCTCTGATCCGCTTTCTCCCGTGCGCCACTATTTCCGCTCAGGCGTAACACGTCAACCCGCAACGCTCCGATGGGGGGTATCGCGAAGCGCTCAGTTTGCTCGAGATTGTGGGTTCGTCGACAGGGGCGGCACGGGATTGCCCGACAGGGGTGGAACGAGAGGTCTCGGGCTCTCCTCCTTCGGAAAATTCGGAACCTCTCCTATAATCCCGAGATCGCCGACGATACCGCCGGCCTGCCCCCAAGGACCGTCGCTTCGGACGCGAACCCAGTTGAAGGGCGCCCGCGTCGAGGCCGCCGCGAGCGCTCGATCGTCCAAATAGAGCCGCGCCCGGAGCCGGCCTTGCGCATCCCGCTTCTGGATGACGCACGAAACCGCCTGGGCCCCCACGCGGTATTGCTTGGGGACCCAGCCTTTGAGCTCGCGCTGGATCATCTCGCCGGCCGGCGTCACGATGCGGCAGTGGGCGCGAAAGCTGAGGGTAGGTGTGCCCGAAACATCGATCAGGAAGGTCATCGCCCTCTCATAGTCGTCGAGCGATTCGACCTCGCCTTGCTCATCCTTGTCCGCGGGCGAAGCCGGTGAGTCGTCCTCCTCGGCGGGAAGCGGCGGTCCGACGGCGCTCGCCCGCACCCATCCCTCCTGCCCCAGGGTTCCAAAGACGACGACGCGCACCCAGCCGCCTCGGCGCTCGAACTCCATGAGCTTCTGCCCTTGCTCGAGCGTCGCGATCGGTGCCCGCGCCGTCTCGGGCGCATCGTAGAGATCGACCATGCGCTCGAGCGTGACGAGGGTATCTCCGGGCGTCGCACGCGCGCCGGAGGCGGCGAGGAAAAGAAACAACCAAAGAAAGACGGCGGCACGCATCGGACAACCGCCACCAGTCTAACCGAATGGTCAGAACGGAGCGAAATCGATTCTGAGATGGAGTCCCCGAAGCGGGACTGCCGGAGCTCGTGTCGTTAAAAGGCCGGCTCGAGATGGCAGAGGACATGATCGATCTCGGGCGGATCGTCGCTGAACGGCAGGGCAACCGCCCGGAACAGCCGACGCCCGGTCGGCAGAGGCAAATGCTCCAACTCTTCGACCGGCGTGCCCCGGCGTCTGGCCTTTTGCCCGATGTCGAGCATCAGAGCCGCGACGAAGGCCGTCCCGTGGTTTGCCAAGGGATTGCCGCCGCCCAACGCCGTGCGCGTCTCGGCCGCGAAGACCCTCTCGACCTCGAGCAACGGGCTGTGCGGGATCCGCCGCATCAGAAGACAGTTTGGCCAGTAATAAGCGACCTTCTTGGCATCGAGATCACCCGTCGAGGGAAAGGCGCGCGCACCACGCAGCGACTCCCAATAGGCCCGGATATCCGCACGAGGCGTCTCGCTCGAGTCGCCGAACGGCACATCGCACCGCTCTCTCGAGCGACGGATATCGACATTGAGCAGAGAGGCGCGGGGCACGAGCGAGGGCTCTCTCGCGTTTACGAGTTCGACGTTTAGCTGATTGCTGCGCTTCGGCAACGGCTTACCCGCGTCGCAAGGGGCGAGCCGTCAATTGGAATTCCCGGAAGGTTTCGCCGGGCTCGATCCGCCTTGGGCCCCGAAACAGGCACATGTGCCGGCTTGCAGCTTTGGGGCGGCACGCTCGATATGTTCATCGAGGGCGTCGATCAGGATGTTCTGAAGGCTCTTTCCGGTGTGCGCGGAGACGAGCTTGAGCCGGAGATGGCGCACCGGATCGAGCCGCACCGACAGGCGCGAACGCCCGTCGCGTTTCGAGCCTATCTCGGGCGCATTTCGCCTGGCGAGATCGGCCAGGCGCGCGACAGGAACGACCGGTTTGCTCGTTCGCGGACTCGGCATCTTCACGGAGGTATTCGCAGGACGACGCCGGATTGCCGCGAGTACAGCCTCCGGGAACATGCGAGACGGTTTCATCCTGCCTTCGGCCTCTTTCCAACGAATCGAATCCAGAATCCCCAGCTTGACCGAGCGGGCACAGCCCTTGTACGCAAACAAGGAATCGGTAAGTGATGCTGCTTTCATGACCCTAAGCCGTCTCGGTTTGTTCGACGCCTGGGACCTGAGTCCTCTTGCGCCGCGGGATGGTGAATCGATCGGGGCTGATTATGGTGCGATGTACCTTATTGAGCTTGGCGTTCATGTAGTCCCAGAGTTGCGCAATCTCCTTCGAGGAACGCGCCTTCGGGTCCAGCTCCATTACCGTGCGGCCGTCGATCATGCTCGCGGCGAAATCCGTTCGCTGATGGATCGTGACCGGCGCCACGATCCCGTGCTGTGACAGCGCGATCGCCGCCTCCGAAGTGATCCGGGCGCGACGCGACGCGGCGTTGACCACGAACATCATCGACTTGTTCAGGGCCTCCACCAATTGGACCGTCGCGCCCGCGGCGCGAAGATCGTGGGGACTCGGCCGGGTCGGAATGACGACCAGCTCGGAAACTTCGATCACCTTCTCGATCATCGAGGTGATTGCCGGCGGCGTGTCGATGACGACGAGCTTCATCCCCATGTCGGCGAGCTCGCGCAGATCCGAAGCCAGCTCCGAGACCGAGGTGTGTGCGAAAACAGGCGTCTCGCTCTCGCGCTCGTGCCACCAATCGGCCAAGCTGCCCTGGGGATCCGTGTCGATGAGCGCGACGGGACCCGCGCCCATCGCCTCTGCCTGAACGGCGATATGACCCGCGAGCGTGGTCTTGCCCGAGCCACCTTTCTGTGATGCGAACGTCAATACCCGCATCGCAAACTCTCCTTGTCCGTCACCGTGATCATCATGCCCGGAGGGCGTGCGCGGCCAGAAGGGCGGGTTCAAACCCGATGCGCCCCTCAAGCCTCGCCCGCGTTTGCCCGGTCGGTCCGCGAGCCCCGTTCTTACCCTCGAGGCCGAGCCTCTCGAGGCCGGACCCGCCACCGCCTTCTGTCACGGGTTCATTTTTGAACGCGCTCGATACCGATCATGGTCTGCGAGAGTCATGGTCTGCGCGAGAGATGAACAAAAACTTAACCGTGCTCCCGGCCACATGGTTAACATATTGATAATTAATCATCTTTTGAAATGCAGGACGAGGGAACCGGCGTCCAGCCGAGCGCGCAAGGATCCTTCTCGGCCGGGGAGGCCGAGCGTCTTGCGCGATCCGCGATGA
>JAPUJA010000051.1 GCA_027296525.1 Pseudomonadota bacterium
GCCTTCATCGAGGATCCCGACGGCTACAAGATCGAGCTCATCGAGCAGAAATAGAAGCCGCCCGCGCGCATTCGGCTTAGATCAACCCGCTGATCAATACCCACGCGATTGCGGCGGGTGCGATGAAGCGCAAGCCATAGAGCCAGAGCCTGGCGAGCCACAGGCCCAAGGCAGTGTTCGGTGCGAGCGCCTCGATCGCGCGCGGCCCCATCACCCAGCCCACGAAGAGCGCAATCAGAAAGCCGCCGGCCGGCAGCATGATGTTGGCCGTGAGGAAGTCCATGATATCGAGGAAGCCCTTGCCGAAGAGCGTGTAGTCCGACCAGATGCCAAGGGAGAACGAGGACGGAATCCCGAGCGCGAAGGCGATCACGCCGCACAGGATCGTCACGCGCGAGCGCTTCAAGTTGTGCTCGTCGACGAAATAGGCGACCGCGGGCTCGAGGATCGAGATCGACGAGGTGAGCGCGGCGATCGTGAGCAGCAGGAAGAAGAGCGTGCCGAAGACCGCGCTCGCGGGCATGGCGGCGAACACGGCCGGCAGGGTCACGAAGACGAGCCCCGGCCCTCCTTCAGGACGGAGCCCCACGGCGAACACGGCCGGAAAGACGATGAGGCCCGCGAGGATGGCGACCAGGGTGTCGAGACCGACGACGCTCGCGGCGGAGCCCGCGATATGCGCCTTTCGCTCCAGATAGGAGCCGTAGGTGATCATGGCCCCCATGCCGATCGAGAGCGAAAAGAAGGCCTGGCCGAGTGCCGCGGTGATGGTGCCGCCGGTCACCTTGGAGAAATCGGGTGCGAGAAAGAAGAGGAGACCTTCCATCGCGCCCGGAAGCGTCACCGCACGCACGACGAGCGCGATGAGGATGAGAAACAGAAGCGGCATGAGCACGAGGCTGACCCGCTCGATCCCTCGCCGGATGCCCCCGATCACGACGGCCACCGTGAGCGCCATGAAGATCGCGGCATAGAGCAGGGGCCAGACGGGGTCGCTCACGAAGCTTTCGAAGATGGCTTCAGTGTCCGCGCCCGGCGCCGTCAGCCGGCCGCTCGCCGTCTTCACCGCGAACGCGATCGTCCAGCCGGCGATCACCGTATAGAAGGAGAGGATGGCGAAGGCCCCGAGCACGCACATCCAGCCGGCGACGCGCCAGCGCGTGCCGCCGAGTTGACGGAAGGCGCCGACCGGATTCTTCTGCGCCGTACGGCCGATGACGAGTTCGGCCAGGAGAATGCTGATCCCGAGGGTTCCGATGATCGCGAGATAGATGATGAGGAAGGCGCCGCCGCCGTTCTCGCCGGTGACGTAGGGAAACTTCCAGATGTTGCCGAGGCCGACGGCCGAACCCGCCGCGGCCAGGACGAAACCGAGCCGCGTCCCCCAATGTTCGCGCTGGCGGGAAGGCGCCGCCGCTGACCCGCCGTCCGGGCCGTCAGCTGCCGACATGGGCACCAAACCTCGTCACGCCGGTACCACGCTCTTCTACACCGCGCGCGAGAGCGGCGCTACTCCTTCGAGCGCCTCGCCGGCGGGTGCCTCGCCGGCGGGCGCCTCGCGGATCGGCGTCCTTCCTCAGCCCATGGGCGATGCTCCAGCGGCGGTTGCGCGATGCGCTCGAGCCCGCGCCCTTAAGCTCGCCCCTAAAGCGGAGTGTCCGGCTTGAGAGTCGTGGAGCTCGCCCTCAACTTTGCTGCGGTTTCTTGTTGACCGGGAGCGGCGAGGGGAGGAAAACACCGACAGATGGACGCAAAGCTTGCCGATACGCACGAGCCGGCCGAGCCGGAGAGGGAAGCCCGCGAGTCTGTCGTGATCCGTTTCGCGGGCGATTCGGGCGACGGCATGCAGTTCACCGGCGCGCGTTTCAGCCTCGCGACCGCGCTCGAGGGCTACGACTTCGCCACCTTCCCCGACTTTCCCGCCGAGATCCGGGCGCCGGCCGGGACCACCTACGGGGTTTCCGCGTTTCAGATCAACTTCGGCGGGCGCGCGGTCCTGACCTCGGGCGACGCGCCCGACGTTCTCATCGCGATGAATCCGGCGGCGCTCAAGGTCAGCCTGCCGGGTCTCGCGACCGGCGCGCTCGTCATCGTCAACAGCGGGGCCTTCACCGAGAAGAACCTCCACAAGGCCGGCTACGCCGAGAATCCGCTCGAGCACGGCACGCTCGAGTCGCACCGCACCCTCGCGATCGACATCTCGAAGATGACGCTGAACGCCGTCGAAGGCACGGGTCTCTCGCGGAAACAGGCGCTCCGTTGCAAGAACATGTGGGCGCTGGGGCTGCTCTATTGGATGTACGCGCGCGGCAAGCAGGCCACCGTCGAGTGGATCAAGAAGAAGTTCGCAAAAGAGCCGGAGCTCGCCGCCGCCAACGTCGCCGCGCTCAACGCGGGCCATGCCTTCGGCGAGACCGCCGAGCTGCCGAGGGGGATCGCGCCCGAGATGGTGGCGAAGGCCCCGTTCGCGCCTGGGCTCTACCGCATGATCATCGGCACCGACGCCATGGCGTTCGGCCTGATGGCGGGAGCCGGTTTCGCGGGTTTGCAGTTGTTTATAGGCTCCTATCCGATCACCCCGTCCTCGCCGCTCCTGCATGCCTTAGCCAAGCTCAAGTCCTACGGCGTCATCGCGTTCCAGGCCGAGGATGAGATCGCCGCGATCTGCTCGGCGATCGGCGCCTCCTATGCCGGTCTGCTCGGCACCACCTCGAGTTCCGGTCCGGGCATGGCGCTCAAGACGGAAGCGCTGGGGCTGGCGATCACCGCGGAGCTGCCCCTTGTGGTGGTCAACTGGCAGCGTGGCGGGCCGTCGACGGGCTTGCCCACCAAGACCGAACAGTCCGATCTCTACCAAGCGGTGTTCGGGCGCAACGCCGACGCGCCCCTTCCGGTGATCGCCGCGCGCTCGCCGGCCGACTGCTTCGAGAGCGCGATCGAGGCCGTGCGTATCGCCACGCGTTACATGACGCCGGTCATTCTGCTCGCCGATGGTTATATCGCCCATGCGTCCGAACCCTGGCGGCTGCCGGACGTGGACGCGATGCCGCGCTTCCCGGTTACTTTCCGCCAAGAGCCTGAGGGCTTCCAACCGTTCGCGCGTGACCCCGAGACACTCGCGCGCGGCTGGGCGATCCCCGGGACACCCGGCCTCGAACACCGCATCGGCGGCCTCGAGCACGATTCCCGGCGTGGCGACATCTCCTACGATCCCGCGAACCATCAGAAGATGACCAAAATGCGCGCCGCCCGGATCGACGGCATCGCCGACGGGATTCCTCAGCAAGACACCGCGCTCGGCGATGACGCCGGGCCGCTCGCCGTGGTCGGCTGGGGCTCCACCTATGGCGCCATCTATCGGGCCGTCGAGAACGCACGCAACAGAGGGCTCGGTGTCTCGCACATCCACTTGCGTTACCTCTGGCCGTTTCCGAAGAACCTGGGCGACCTGCTTCGACGCTTCGAGCGAATCCTGGTTCCGGAAATGAACAACGGTCAGCTGCTCACGCTCTTGCGCAGCCAGTATCTCTTGCCCGCCGAGGGTCTCGACGAGGTGACGGGTCAACCGTTCAAGGTCGCCGAGATCGAGGCGGCGATCCGCACCCGATTGGAGAACTAGAATGAACGAGCAGGCGCCAATCGAGGGGCTTAAGCCCAAGGACTTCGCGTCCGACCAGGAAGTGCGCTGGTGTCCCGGCTGCGGTGACTACGCGATTCTCAAGGCCATGCAGCGCACCCTCGCCGAGCTCGGCCGGCCGACGGAGAAGACCGTCTTCGTCTCGGGCATCGGCTGTGCCGCGCGCTTTCCCTATTACGTCTCCACCTATGGGTTCCACACCATTCACGGTCGCGCGCCGGCGATCGCCACGGGTGTGAAATTGGCCAATCCCGATCTCGACATTTGGGTCATCGTGGGCGACGGGGACGGGCTCAGCATCGGTGGAAATCACATGCTGCATGCGCTGCGCCGCAACGTCGATCTCAACATCCTGCTCTTCAACAACGAGGTCTACGGGCTGACCAAGGGCCAGTACTCGCCCACCTCGCCACCGGGGCAGATCACGCCCTCGAGCCCGTTCGGCTCGGTCGAGCGTCCCGTCTCGCCCTGCGCCTTCGCGCTTGGGGCCGGCGCGCGTTTCGTGGCGCGCTCGGTCGACACGCAGATGCAGCATCTGGCCGAGATGTTCAAACGGGCCCACGCCCATCGGGGCGCCTCCTTCCTCGAGATCTATCAGAACTGCATCGTTTACAACGACAAGGTGTTCGCCTCGTTCACCGACAAGGAGGTGGCCGCCGAGCGCCAGATCCGTGTCGAGCACGGCAAGCCGCTGATCTTCGGCAAGGATGGAAGCAAGGGCTTGCGTCTCAAGAGGCTCGAACTCGAGGTGGTGACCCTGGGTGCGGGCGTCGGTGTCGACGACATTCTGTGCCACGATGAGACCGACCGGACCCTGGCCAATCTGCTCGTCTCGCTCGAGCCGCCGGACTTTCCCGTGGCTATGGGCGTGCTGTACTGCGATCCGGCGCCCAGCTTCGAGGCGAGCGTGCACGCGCAGATCGCGGCGCAGCGGGAGAAGCTGCGCTCCGGTGGGCTGAACGCGCTGCTCCGCGAGGGCTATACCTGGACGATTAACGGGTGAGTCACGCCTCGGGCCCGATGGGGCCCTGAACCGACCGGGCTCTGACCCGATTCACGCGTT
>JAPUJA010000052.1 GCA_027296525.1 Pseudomonadota bacterium
GATGAAATTTGGCCGGCTTCTGTTGGGGGCCGCCCTCGGCGCCTTCCTCTGCGCCTCCTTCGCCGCCGGCCTCGCGAACAGCGCGCAGGCCGCCGAAAAAGTGCGCGGGGCCGCGGCGGTGTCCTGGCCCGGCTACAGTTATTGGGAGATCGCCAAGCAAAAGGGCCTGATGCCCGACATCGACCTCGAGTTCGCCATCTTGGAGGACCCCCTAGCGGGCCACTCGCTGCTGGCGGCCGGTCAGCTCGATGTCTACATCTCGACGATCGACTATGCGCCGATCGCCGCCGAGCAGGGATTTCCGGTGAAGCTCGTCAGCTTCACGAACATCTCCTACGGAGTCGATCAAATCCTTCTCGCGCCGGGGATCGAACCCCAGGACCTCAAGGGCAAACAGGTCGCCGCCCCGCAGGCCTTCATCGGTAACCTGCAGATGGGCGTCTGGCTCGAGAATAACGGTATTTCCGTCGATGACGTCGTGTGGGTCAACCTCGCGGCCGATGAGGCCGTGGGCGCCATGCTCGCGGGCGATATCGCGGCGGCCTATGTCTACGAGCCGTGGGCCACCGAGGTGATCGAGAATCTGGAGGGCGCGCGCCGGGTCGCCCATTCGGCGGAGCCGATGTTCCTCGAAGGCGCGATGTTTGCCGACTCGATCTGGATGTCGGACGATTTCCTTACGAATCATCGGGACACCGCGCTCAAGGTGCTGAAGGCCCATTGGGACGCGGTCCATTGGTGGGAGCAGAACCCGGTCGAGGCGAACGCGATCTTCACCGACTACCTGCGATGGCCGTCCGAGGACATCGAGTACGTCATCGGCGCGGACGGGACCGGCCTGGACGTGGCGACTCTCTATCCCTACGACTTCGCCGAAGCGGCCCGGTTCTGCGGCGTGATGGACGGCGCCCCGCCGTTCAACCAGGAGAACGGTCAGATCTATCTCACCTTCGAGCTGACGAACGAATGGTGGAAGAAAGTCGGCCTCATGCAGTCGACGGTCTCTTCGGACGACCTGATCGATTGCAGCCTCATGAAGGAATTGGTCGATTCGGGCTACGGCAAGTAGCGCGGGAATAAGGCTCAAACACGTTCAAGCGAAGACCCAAAGGGGGTGCGGATCTCATGATCCACACCCCCTTCTCGTTTGATCCGGCGATCGCTTCTTACCTCGTCGATTGAACGGCCTCGCTCATCAAGGCCAACGCCGCACGATCACGTAAGCTGGCGGCTCTCCTCACGCATCATGCGAACGATCTGCCGTTCGAGCTCGGGAAAGCCTTCCGCCTGAAGCATATGCTCCTTGTCGCGGATTCGCATGCCGCCCTTGAATTCGGTCACGATGTTCTCACGCACCCGGCCCGGATGTGCGGACATGAAGATGATCCGATCGGCGAGGAAGATCGCTTCCTCTATGTCGTGGGTGACCATGAGCACCGTCGTCTCCGAATTCTCCATGATCTCGATCAGGAGCTCCTGCATGTGCCACCGGGTTTCGGCATCGAGAGCGCCGAAAGGCTCGTCCATCAACAGGATCTCGGGACTGTTGGCGAGCGTACGCGCGATCGCGACGCGCTGCTTCATGCCGCCGGAAAGCTGCTTGGGGTAGGCGTCCTTGAACTTCGTGAGATGCACGAGCTCGATATAATGCTCGGCGTGTTCGCGCCGCTCCTTGGGCACGACGTGATTGAGGCGCATGCCGTATTCAACGTTCTGCTGAACGGTGAGCCACGGAAATGACGTGTAGCTCTGAAACACCATTCCCCGGTCGCGGCCGGGGTCAATGATCTCGCGGCCATCGAGCATCAGCATACCGCTCGTGGGCTCCTCGAGCCCGGCGACCATCTTGAGCAAGGTCGATTTTCCGCAGCCCGAGGGGCCCAGAATCAGGCAGAGCTCGTTCTCATAGACATCGAACGAAGCGCTCTCGACCGCCCGGATTTTCTCGCCCTTCTTGAGCTCGAAATCCTTGGTCGCTTCCCGAACCGAGAGCTTAACCCGGCGCGATTGGTCTCGTGATACGGTCTGTGAATCTGCCATCGCCGGTCAGAAGAATCGGAGATACTCCTCACGTTCCCACTCGGTAACGGTCGTGTAAAAACGATCCCACTCATTGCGTTTATAGCGCAAATAGCAGTCGAGCATTACAGGACCGGCCACCTGCTTGGCCAACGGGTCGTTCTCAAGGGCCTGGATCGCGGCGAGGAGCGTAAGCGGGACGCGCTTGACACCCGCCTTTTCGAGCTTTTCGGCAGGCGCGTCGTAGAGGCTCTCGTTCGTCGGCTTGCCAGGCTTGAGCTTCTTCGTGATGCCTTCCAGAGACGACGCGATGGTCATGCCGAAGCCCAGATAGACGTTCATGCAGAGATCGGAGGCGCGGTTCTCGATCGCACGCCGCGCCTGGGGCAGCCGGTACATCGCGGAGCGGTTGTTTACCCCATAGGTGATGTGGGTCGGCGCCCAGGTGACGGTGCCGCCCTCGAAGCCGGGCACCCGGTCGACGAGGCCCTTATACGAGTTGACCGTGGGACAGATGAAGCCGATCAGCGCGGCGCCGTGCTTGATCAGCCCGCCCAGCATGTTGTAGCTGAGATCGCTCCACCCGCCGTCCTTCGCTTCGAGCAGGTTGACCCCCGGCCGGGAAGGCTTCTGCACGCTCGTATTGATGTGGGCGGCGCTTCGCCAATCCCCGGTGAAGGGCTTGGGCATGAAGGTCACGAACAGGCCCTGCTGCTTCGCCATCTCCTTGAGCATGACGCGCAGAAAAATGAAGCGATCCGCCGTCGTGAGCGCATCTTCGTAGCCGAAGTCGAGCTCGTACTGCGAATAGGCGCCTTCCGCCACCACGTCCTTGACGCCCCAGCCGCGTTCGTTCAACGCGTCGATGACCTTGCTCAAGAACGGCATGGCGTCGAAAGAGAACTCCGCGTCGTAACCAAACGCCTGGCGAGCGGCACGGAAACCCTTGCCCGGCGGCGGCTGGTCGTCGAAGGCCTTCCAGACCGTGCCGTCCTCGAGCTGGCGCATGAGGATGAACTCGGGCTCGAAGCCGATGAAGAACTTGTAGCCCGCGTCCTTGGCCTTCTTGATCTGACGGCGAAGCGCCGTGCGCGGACAGAGCCGGTAGGGTTTGCCGTCGCCATGATAGAGATCGGCGATGAACCAACCGAAGCGGCTGTCCCACGGGCAGATATCCAGGGTATCGAGATCCGGAATAGGAATCTGATCCGGATCGGCGGGGCCGGCATCGGGAACCATCGATACCGAATGCACGGCAAACTGGGGTCCCTTGCCACGGCAAAGATTCTCGAATTCGGCGAGTGGAACTGGCTTCGTCTTCGGAACGCCGAGCAGGTCGATCCAGCAGCAGAAAATATATTTGACCCCGGCGCTTTTGAGCTTGGCTCGCGCATCCGCAATGCGCTTGGTCGACGGGATCGCCTCCTTCATGTCTTCCGGGAAATCCTTGGCCATTTCGCCCCTCATTCTCCCCCATTCAAAAGTGGAAGGGCGCGGCGTGCGGCCGCACCCTTCCTCCTGCGTCGAGAAACCCGTCTACGCCGGAGCCCTATTTCCAGATGCCCTTCTCGTAGACGTCGCCGAGAATCGTGCAGTCGAGCCCTTTCGCTGGCGAAACCATCTCGGACATCAGGCCGAACTTGATC
>JAPUJA010000053.1 GCA_027296525.1 Pseudomonadota bacterium
CGGCGGGCGCCAGGTTCTGGCCGGTTACCTCGCCGACGGCTTCGACACCAGCAGGCAGATCAGCGGGCAGAAAGGCGCCCGCGGCCTCGTCCCAAGCGAGTCGCGCGCCAGCCTGGTGGAGCAAACCGGCGTTGGGTACGATGTGTCCGCAAACGACGATGAGGTCGCAGGAAATGTGCGAGCCGCCGGCCCGGATGCCCTGAACGCGGCCCTTGCCCGTCGCCGCGGCGACTTCTTCGAGCGGCACGGTGGCGGCGATGCCGGTTCCGGCGTGTTTGAGCATTGCGGCGATCTCGGCGGCGCGGGGTCCGGCGCCGATGACGACGGCGCGGCGTCCTGGGGAGATGCCGTAGAGGCCGATGAGGCGCTCGACGCCGCTGCTGAGCATGACGCCGACTAGATCATTGTTCTCAAACAGGAGCGGTGATTCGTAAGTGCCCGTGGCGACGGTGACGCGCCCGGCTCGCAGATGCATGAGCCGTTCCACCGAAGTGGCGTCGCCGCGCGGCCGGTATATTCCGAGCAGATTCCCTTCGTACAGGCCAAAGCAGAACGAGCCGGAAAGCACTTCGATGCTTGCTTCGGCCTGGACGAGACGGGCCAGCTCGCTGAGTTGTTCGCTCCCGCCGGGGGCGTAGCGGAGATGGCCTCCGAGTTCGGGCTGATCGTCGATCAACGTGACGCGCAGGCCCTGCCGGGCGGCCTCGATGGCCGCGGAGAGTCCGGCGGGGCCGCCGCCAATAACCGCCAGATCGGTGTGCAGGTATTCGTGATCGTACTCGGGTTGTTTTTGGATCCGCGGGGCGTTTTCATTCTCGGGGGCGGGTTCATTCGCCTGGGTAAATGCCTCCATGGTGGGTGGCGCTTTGCCGAGCCCGGCGGCCTTGCGTATCCAGGGTTCGACGAGCCGCCATGCTTCGGGGTGAGTAAAGGCCTTGTAATACCAGCCGACCGGCATGAGCCAGGAAAATTTTTGTGAAACCGCAAGCAGGTCGAAATTGAGCGAGGGAAAGACGTTCTGCGCCTTGACCTCGACGCCCGGGCGGGCCGGCGCCGTGCAGACGCGAACGCTCGGGATGCCGTCGACCTCCATGATGCAGTTCGGACACTTCCCGTTGACACAGAGCAGCCCGCGAGGACGATGGTTCTTGAAACTGCGCGTGAAGATGCGCACGCCGGCGCGGAACATCGCCGCGCCAATGGTGTCTCCGGGCCGCGCCTCAATCGAGCGGCCTTCGAAGATGAAGGAGAAGGTCGCTTGCGGAGACAAGGCCGCTTCCGGATCAGGGGCCGGCAAGGGGCGAAGGCTCCTTTGGATCTGGCAGATCGGGCGGGTCTGGCGGGTCCAGTTGATCAGGCCGGCCTGCTTGATCGGGGAAACAGGTCCGGATCACTTGATTGGTTCGGGTGTCGCGCTCGGCCTGGAACCATTGCTGGCAGCCCAGGCGGTGGAACCACCACTCGGTCTGAGGGCCGGATTCGTTGCGGCGGACGTAGTTGTAGCGGTACCACTGCTCGGCAGCCGCACTCTGCCCATCCCGCGCACTCTGCTCATCCCGCGCGCTGGGTTCGGGACGTTGCAGGACTTCGCCGCCGAAGCGGAATTCGTAGACGCTTCGCTTGCCGCATTGAGGACAAGGGATTAAGAACGACATGATGGCTGGTTGTTTGCGCGGACAGGAATTTCCTAGCGCCCCCAGACCCGCCGGGTCCCGGCCAGGGGGATGCCGCAGATGGCGGAGGCCTCGGCGCTCAGGGCGGCCATGTCTTCGGGTTCGAGGTGATGAATGTCGGACTTGCCGCAAGCGCGCGCGAGCATCTGGATTTCGAGCGTCATGGCTCGCAGCAGGTTGGTCACTCGCTCGGCGGCCTCGTCGATGGGGAGGCGCTCCATCAGCTCGGGGTCTTGGGTGGTGACGCCGACCGGACAGCGGCCGGTGTGGCAGTGGTGGCAGAAATGCGGCTCGGCGCCGAGCTTGTGATAGTCCTCGACATAGATGGGCTTGTTGCAATTAAGCGCGATCAGCGCGGCCGTGCCGATGTAAATGGCGTCGGCGCCGAGAGCCATGGCCTTGGCCGCGTCCACGCCGTCGCGAATGCCTCCCGAAATGATAAGGTGCACCTCGCCGTAGAGGCCGATGTCTTCGAGCGCGGCCCGCGCTTCGCAGACGGCGGCGAGGGTGGGAATGCCGGTGTGCTCCTGCATGATGGCCGGCGAGGCGCCGGTGCCACCCTCCATGCCGTCGACGACGACGATGTCGGCGCCGGCCTTGGCGGCGAGCTTCACGTCGTCATACACGCGCGAGGCTCCTAGTTTGACGATGATCGGGACTTTCCAGCCGGTCGCTTCCCGCAACTCCTCGATCTTGATGATCATGTCGTCGGGGCCGAGCATGTCGGGATGGCGCGCCGGACTGCGCTGATCGACGCCCACGGGCAGGTCCCGCTGTTTGGCGATGGTTGCGGACACTTTCGATTCGAGCAGCAGTCCGCCGGTGCCAGGTTTGGCTCCCTGGCCGATGGTCAGCTCGATGCCGTCGGAGAGCTGCATGTGGTGGATGTTGATCCCGTAACGGGACGGCAGCACCTCGTAGATCAGCGTGCGGCTGTATTCCCGCTCGGCCCCCAGCATGCCGCCGTCGCCGGTCGTGTTCGAGGAGCCGATGGCCGTAGCTCCTTTCGCCAGAGCGACTTTGGCGTTGTAGGAGAGCGAGCCCCAGCTCATGCCGGTGATCATGATGGGGGTATCGAGTTCGATCGGCTTTTCGGCGTAGCGGGTTCCGAGCACCGTGCGGGTGCTGCATTTTTCGCGGTAGCCTTCCAGCGGAATGCGGGTGAGCGAAGAAGGCAGAAACGTCAGATCGTCAAAGGTCGCCCAGTGACGCTCGCGCAAGGTTCCGTAGCCCCGAATGCGGTAGATGCCTGTATCGGCCTTGGTCTGGATGTCCTCGATGACGCGCGAGGAAAATATGCC
>JAPUJA010000054.1 GCA_027296525.1 Pseudomonadota bacterium
ACCTGGCGGTGAATCCGGCGGAGGTCTTGCGCTGGATGTTCGAGCACGGGATCGCGCCGGGTCTCGAAGCCTACGGATCGAGTGGCGAAACCGCCCTCGCGCGCGCGCGCGCCGGGGCCTCACAGCTGGCGCGCTGGACCAACGAGATTCGCGCCGCGATGCAGGCAAATCCTGGCCATGTCGAGCTCTTTAGCGCACTCCGGCGGGCGGCCTATACCGAGGACGGCGGGTTGCTTTTCGTTCACGCGGGGATAAATCGCGACGAGCCCCTCACCGCTCAGGGGGACGCCCTGTGGTGGGGCGGCAATGATTTCGACCAGGCGCAAGACGCTCCCTATGGGGACTTCACAAGAGTGGTGCGCGGCTTCGACCCGCGCCGCAAGGGCTATCGGATCACGGAGTTCGGCGCCACGCTCGACGGCGGCTGTGGCTTCGGCGGCAAATTGATCGCGGCCTGCTTCTCGCCCGGGGGACGCCTCCTCGATCGGATCGAAGCCTAGCGCGCTAGGCCCTCCTCACGCCAACGTGAAAAGACTTTTACGGACATTCCAGGGCGTTAGCGTTAGATTCGGCGGCGTCGGCAAGAGACAGACCGCGAACCGGGTGATCTCGATTGCGCGAGGACCCGGTTCTAGTTTATAATGCTTCCAAATTGAACCCGCTGTCGGGCTCGAGCCCGCTGTCGGGCCGAGAACGAGATGCGCCATGGCCCAAATCGACACGGCTGAAACCCAGAGGGCGAATCGTCGCCTGATCAAGGAGTTGATCCGCGCCCCGATGCTTTCGCGGGAGCGGGAGTTCGCGCTCGCGCGCCGCTGGCGAGACGCGAAGGACGAGGCCGCGCTGCACGAACTCATTCGCTCCTACATGCGGCTCGCCATCAGCCTTGCGGCCAAATACCGCAATTACGGCCTGCCCATGGGGGATCTCATGCAGGAGGGCGCGATCGGGCTGATGCAGGCCGCCTCCCGCTTCGACCCGGAGCGCGGCTTCCGCTTCTCGACCTACGCCAACTGGTGGGTGCGCTCGGCCATGCAGGACTATGTACTGCGCAACTGGTCGATCGTCCGCACGGGCACGACGGCCGCCCAGAAATCGCTCTTCTTCAATCTCCGCCGCCTGCGCGCCAAGATCGAAAGCCGCTCGGACGGCAGCATCGATGAAGACGACCGGGCATCGATCGCGGGCGCCCTCGGCGTCCGTCTGAGGGACGTTGAAGCGATGGAAGCGCGGCTCCGGCAGGGCGATCAGTCGCTCAACATCGTGGTCGGAGAGAACGGCGAGGACGAGTGGCAGGATTTCATCGCGGACTCGCGAGCCGGGCCGGAGCAGATCGCGCTCTCGCTCAAGGATGCCGAAACGCGTTCACAGTGGCTCGCCGAAGCTCTCACGGAGCTCAGCGAGCGCGAGCGCATGATCATCAACGAGCGTCGCCTGCGCGAGGAAGCGGTCACGCTCGAGGAACTCGGCAAGGAGCTCGGCATCAGCAAGGAGCGCGTTCGCCAGATCGAGCACAAGGCGCTCCAGAAATTGCGCGTCTCGATGTCGAAGAGGGTCGAGCACCCCTCGGACGTCTTCTTCGACGACTGACGCCCGGCCATCGCCCGTCCCGCGTCACGAGCGCTTATCGAGCGCGCGTGAGCCTCACTCGACGACGATCTTGACCCGTTGCCCGGCACGCAGGGCCTCGCCCGGCCGGAGCCCGTTCAGCACCCGGAAGGTTTCGAGCGGGAAGTCATCGACCCGCATGAGCCGGGCGAAGCCCTCGGGCGTATCGCCGGCGCCGACCACGACGATCTGCAGGCGCCGCGTCCGGTATTGGGCGGCCTCGCTCGGGCCGATCCGACGGAAGCTGAAGGTCGTGCGCCGCAGGCCCTCATTGAGGGCATCGGTCACCGCACGCGGCGTGAGCATGAGGAAGCGGTAGATCGCATCGGCGCTTAAGCGAATCGCGACGAGACGCGCGTCATACCGGCCCTCGTTCGTGTTGATGCGCGTTTGCCCGGTGGCGGCGGGGAGTCCGTTGATCGTGATCCGCTCGGCGCTCTCGAGCCCACGGCCTTTGGCCCAATCGTTCCGGAGATAATCGAGCATGCCCTGGTTCGCGCTCGAAGGCTTGGCGCCGTCGAAGATGATAAGCGCGCCGTTCTCATGCTCGCCGATCACCGCCTCGCTCGAGTTCCTCAAGCGAAAGCCCGGCGGCGCCTCGAAGCGGAAGAGCAACTCGGGATGGATGAACAGGCGCCCGCGCACGAAGCCCTGCGCCGGCGAATCCCCGTAGAGCAGACCGTCGATCGCCGCGAGGTAAGGCTCCCGATCGAGCGCGAGGGTCTGATGGCTCTGGCTTCGCGCGGCCTCCGCCGCCCGAGCGATGCGATCGCCCGTGCGCGGATGGCTCCGGAAGAGGTCCATCGCCGGCTCGGTGCCTTCCTTGCCGGCGATCTTCTGGGCGAGCCGGTCGCCGGCCTCGAGGGACGTGAGAAAGCTTGCCATCGCCCGCGGGTCGTAGCCCGCGCGCGTCATGTAGCGGATCCCGAGCGCGTCGGCCTCGAACTCCTGCTCGCGCGAATAGCCTTGGATGTAGGCCGCCGCGGCCAACTGGCCGAGCTGACCGAGCTGGGGGCTCTCGGTCAAGATTCCGAGCAGGCCGGCCCCCAATCCGGCGATCATGCCGCGGCTGTAGCGCTCGGCCGTGTGGCGCGCCGTGACGTGGCCGATCTCATGGGCGATCACGCCAGCGAGCTCGGCCTCGTCGTCGGCGAGCGTGATCAGGCCGCGGGTGACGTAGACATAGCCGCCGGGAAGCGCGAAGGCGTTGACCACGGGGCTGTCGACCACGGTGAAGGTGAAGCGCTCGTTCGGCGTCTCGGAGGTCCGCTTCAAGAGATTGCCGATCGAGGAGACGTAATTCGCGACTCCCCCCTCCTCGTAGGCCCCGCCGAACTCGGCGAGCAGCTTGGGGTGCTCCTCGGCCCCGATGCGCTTCTCGTCTGCGGGCGACATGAAGGGGGTGAAGCTCTGCCCGCCCGTCACCGGGTTCGTCGTGCAGCCGGAAAGCCCGAAGACGAGCCCGCCCAGGAGCGTCAGCGGCAGGAGGAGCGCCCTCAACGGTTCCAATCTCATTCGAGAAGCTCGATCTGTTCGGGGTGCGTCACCTCGATCATAGGGCCATTGAACGACTCAAGCCAACCGCGCACGCGCACCCGCCGCCCCTGGTAATCGGCGATCGCGATGCCCGCCTTCTCGAAGAGCCTGAGGTCGCGGCCCGCGATCGAGATCGTGAAGTCGTCGCGCCAATCCAGCCCGAAATTGAGATAGCCGCGCCGCTTGACGATGGCGGCGGCGACCACCCGGCCCTCGACGATCTGGAAGCTCCCGATCGGGCCTTCGGCCTCGAGGGGGGTCAGCACCCGGTAGAAGGGCTCGCCCCATATGCCCCGTCCCGCCGTGCGCGCCTCGGCCTCGAGCGCGAGCATCTCGAAGACCCGTGCGCGGTTGTCGCGAAAGCTGTAGACCCGCGCGAACCCCGCCTCGAGCAGCGCGCCCTGAACCCAGCGTCCGTCCGCGAGGTGGAGATGGGCGAGCAAGCGGCCGTGGCGGTCGCGCTCACGCCCGCCATGGGAGAGCCGCACCCGCCGGTCCAACACGAGCGCCTCGAGCGCCGCCTTGGCCTCGGGCGCGAGCGGCCAGGGATCGAAGTTGGCCCGGCCCAGGGCGAGCTTGGGCGCCTGGATGCCGACGAGGCGGACCTGCTCGCCCGATGCGAGCCGGACGGTGTCGCCGTCGATCACCTCGACGACCCGCCCCTCGCCCGCGGGCCGAAGCTCTTCCGCACCGGCCGGCAGGCCGGCAAGGAGAAGAACCGACGGCCCGGCGACGAGCAGGACCGACGGCCCGGCGACGAGCAGAAGATGGAGAAAGAGCAGGCTTGCGAGACGGCGCATCATGATCCCGGACGCGATCTTATCCGGACGCAATCTTACCCGCCCGGGCTTCCCCCTGATCCGATTTTTCGAGCGCCGGACCCGGAAAGCGGTTGCGCGCACCGCCGATCCCCTTACACTGGCCGCAAAGAAAAGCGGGGAGGCACAAAGAGTTGCGTATCACCACCCGGATCCTCGCCGTCCTGGCCGGGTTCGTGCTGGCGGGCCTCGCGCCAGCGGCGGAGGCGGACGAACCCTATCCCTCGGGCATCACCATCGGCATCCAGGAGACCGACTTCCTGACCCTTGGCGCCGGTGGCTTCGACATCAACGACGACCAGACCTCGGGCGAATTCCGGCTCGAATACCGCTCCGATTACCGGCTCTGGTTCATCAAGCCGATCGTTGGCGTCCTGGCGAACACCGACGGCGGCGCGTTCGGCTATGGCGGCTTCGGCTTCGACATCTT
>JAPUJA010000055.1 GCA_027296525.1 Pseudomonadota bacterium
GCGCCCGTCGGCCAGGCTTGCACGTCGCCGCGCTCGACGCCCAGGCGCTCGAGCAGCTTCGTGAGGCCGGACTGGGGATGCGAGGGCTCGAGCGCCTGCCACTCAGCTTGGGCGAGCGTGCCGTCGAGCCCGGGCAGGACCACGGCGCCTCGGGGCAGTTCCGCGACGCTCGCGAGCAGATCGGCGGTCGCCGGGATGCTGCCCGTCGATCCGGCGGCGATCACGGGCTCATCGGGCGGCTGGCGGCGCCAGGCGGCGGCCAGCGCCTCGAGCGCCCGGTTGCGCCGAAGCGCGGGGTCCATGAGCCCGAGCTCGTCCAATATGGCGGGCCAGTGCTCGGTGACGAGCTCGAGGAAGTCGAGCGTGATTTGCCAGTGGGTGGCGTAGTCGTCGGGCACGAGCCCGGAGAGGCCGTCGAAGGAAAGCCGCTCGGTCTCGACCTGATCGAGCAGGCGGGCGAGCTCGCCCGAGAGCCGCGCGGCCTGATCGGCGCTTAAGTGGTCCTGCCCGCGCGCCTTGGCCCAGCGCAGGATGAGCCGGGTGAGCAGGAGCCGGCGGCGCAGCGGTCCGATCGCGGGCGGAAGCTCGTGGGCCCCTTCGGGCCAATCCGCGGCCTCGGGACCCTCATCATCGAGATCGCCGAGCGGGCGCATCAAGGGCAGCAGGAGCGCATCCCTTCGGCTCAGCCTGAGGAAGCTCTCCTGGAGCGCGCGGCAGGCCCGCCGGGTGGGCAGCAGGATGGTGACGCGGCAAAGCGCGAGCGGGTCGCTTCCCGCCTCGTCGAGCACCCGGCGCGCGATCGCATCGAGGAAGGCAACCCCCGCCGGGATCGTGTAGACCTTTTTGGAGGGAGCCTCCGCGCGCGGGCGCCTCACCCCGTGGCTCTCCCGGCGAGCCGGTCTTCGGCCGCGGCCAGCCCCTCGGGCGTTCCCACATGGAGCCAGACCCCGTCATGGCGAAGGCCCATGAGGCGGCCTTCGCCCTCGGCCCGGTCGTAGAGCCGGTTGAGCGAGAACGCGCCGGCCGGGCAGCCCTCGAACAGGCGCGGATGGAGCATTTGGATGCCGGTGAAGATATAGGGCGCGCTCTTGCCCGGGCGGCGTCGCCGGGCGCGGCCGCGCTCATCGAGCGCGAAGTCGCCGGCGCCCTGATAGCCATGAGCGCCCTCGAGGGCCGTGAGCAGAAGGAGCGCGTCCATCGACGCCCCGTCCCAGTGCCCGGCCATTCGGTGCAGCGTGTCGCCCGGCCCGTCGAGCCACAGGCCGTCGGCGTTGACGACGAAGAAGGGCGCATCCCCGAGAAGCGGAAGCGCCTTGGCGACGCCCCCGCCGGTATCGAGGAGCTCGTCTTCGTGGGAGATGCGGATTTCGGGTTCGCGCCGGGCCTTAAGATGCGCTTCGAGAAGCTCGGCCTTGTAGTGGCTGTTGACGATGACGACTTCGATGCCGGCGGCCTTCAGCCGGTCGAGCGCGTGGTCGATGAGCGCGCGCCCGTTTACTTCGACGAGCGGCTTGGGCCGGCGCTCGGTCAAGGGCCGCAGGCGCTTGCCGAGTCCGGCCGCGAGCACCATGGCGTGCCGGGGCAAGGCTTTCGCGTTCATGGCGCGCGCTCGCGGCGCTCGGGCGGGATCTCACGATCGATCCATTCCTTGATCGGCGCGAGCGCGGGGTGCGCGAGGTCGTGCTCCAGATGCCGCCAGACGCGGGGCAGATAGTCGAGATAGTCCGGTTTTTGATCGCGCACGCAAAGGCGGGTGAAGATGCCGATGATCTTGGCGTTGCGCTGTGCGCCGAGCAGCGCGTAAGCCGTGGCGAATCCTTCGGCCTCGATCTCGGGCCGCGCCGCGAGGTAGCGCGCAAGAGAGCGCGTCACGGTTTCGGGCCGAAGGTCGCGACGCGCGTCTTCGAGCAGCGAGACGAGATCGTAGGCGATCGAGCCCACCACCGCGTCCTGGAAGTCGAGCAGGCCGACCCGCGCGAGGCCGCGCCGTTTTGGCAGCCAGAGAAGGTTGTCCGCGTGGTAGTCCCGAAGCACGAGCGCCTCAGGGCTCTTTCCGAGCCCGGGCAGGAGGCGATCCCACGCGGCCTCGTAGGAGGCGCGCAAGTCCGGATCGGGGGGCTCGCCCCGCTGGCGCGGGATGTACCAGTCAACCAGGAGGTTGGCCTCCGCCACGAGTCGCGCCCGGTCGTAAGGCGGCGCCTCGGACGGCACGGGCTGACGGTGAAGGTCGACGAGGAGATCGACCGCCGCGTCGTAGAGCTCGGCTTCGCTAACCTTGTCCTCGCGCCCGAGCAGCCGGGTGTAGATGCCCTCCCCGAGATCCTCGAGGATCAGGAGCCCCGCCGCCTCGTCCGCGGCGCTTATCCCGGGCGCGCTGTACCCCAGCCCGAGAAGATGCCCCGCGATCCGAAGGAAGGGGCGGACGTCTTCCGTCTCCGGCGGCGCGTCCATCAGGATCGCCCGGCGCTGGCCTTCGGCGAGACGCTCGTAGCGGCGGAAGGACGCGTCGCCCGAGATCGCCCGGCGCTCGGCGCCGCCCCAGCCGTGATCGGCCAGGAAGGCGGCGATCACGGCCTCGCGTTCAGGCATCGACGGGCGCAAGCTCGAGCGCCTCGAGCCGGGCGGCCCAGGCGCCGTGGCCCACGAGGTGCGCGTGCCGGCGGTCCGTGCCGGTGACGATGGCGAGATGGATCTCGAGCCGGTCGCGCGGCAAGAGCGCGGCCAGCCGCTCGGGCCACTCGATGAGCGTGATGCCTTCGCGAAAGGCGTCCTCGAGCGCGAGCTCGAAGGCTTCCTCCGGCGCCTCGAGGCGATAGAGATCGACATGCCAGACCGTGCCGGCGGGCGTGTCGTAGGTTTGGACGAGGGTGAAGGTCGGGCTCGGCACCTCGCTCTCGTTCCCAAGCGCGCGGATCACGGCGCGCGCGAAGGTGGTCTTGCCCGCGCCCAGATCGCCCGCGAGCCCGACGACGTCGCCGGGCCTGAGCGCTTTCGCCAGGCGGGCCGCGAGGAGGCGGGTTGCGGCGAGATCGTCGAGCGCCACGCCATCCATTTGCGCTGCTTCTTCGGACATCTTCCCGTTTGTAATGACAAGGGCGAAGAGCCGCAACACGCGACGGCCAGCCGGGTCCCGTTCAGGCGCGCGCGGCGCGTTTCTGGACGGACGCTTCGTGCTCATGTTAGGAGAGGCGGCGTTCCACGCGCCGTCAAAGCCATGCCCGAAGCGCAAATCGAAACCGACATCGTAATCGTCGGCGCCGGCCCGGTCGGTCTGTTCGCCGTGTTCGAGGCCGGTATGCTTCAAATGCGCTGTCATCTGATCGACGCGCTCGAGATGAACGGCGGGCAGTGCGCGGCGCTTTACCCCGAGAAGCCGATCTATGACATCCCCGGTTATGCGCGAATCGACGCGCGCGGGCTCGTGCGTGTGCTCGAGGAGCAGGCCGCACCCTTCGAGCCGGTTTATCACCTCTCCCAGCAGGTCACAAAGCTGACGCCGGCGCCTCGCGAGCGCTGGCGCCTCGAGACGAGCGCGGGCACCCGGATCGACGCCAAGGCGGTGGTCATCGCGGCGGGCGGCGGTTCCTTCGGGCCGAACCGGCCACCGCTTCCTGGGATCGCGAGCTACGAGGGCAAAAGCGTCTTCTATTATGTCAAGCGGCCGGAGGATTTCCGGGGAAAAAGACTCGTCATCGCGGGCGGCGGCGACTCGGCGGTCGACTGGAGCCTGATCCTCGCCGATGTCGCGGCCCGCATCGCGGTCGTTCATCGCCGCGCCAAGTTTCGCGCGGTGCCCGAGAGCGCGGCGAAGCTCCAGGCGCTCGCCGAGGCCGACAAGATCGATCTCGTCATCCCCTATCAGCTCGCGGGCCTCGAGGGCGCGGATGGAAGGCTCGAGGCCGTGATCGTCAAGACGCTCAAGGGCGAGGCGAAACGCCTCGAGGCCGATGCCCTGCTCGCCTTCTACGGCCTCGCCATGAAGCTCGGCCCCATCGCCGAGTGGGGGCTCGAGCTCGAACGCAATCAGATCGCGGTCGATCCCGCGACCTGCGCGACGAACCGTGCGGGCATCTTCGCGATCGGCGATATTGCGACCTATCCGGGCAAGCTCAAGCTCATCCTCACGGGCTTTTCCGAGGCCGCCATGGCCGCGCACGCCATCTACAAACGCGTCTATCCCGAGCGCGAACTCCATTTCGAATACTCGACCATCAAGGGCGTTCCCGGCCGCGACTGAGGGGCGCTCCCCGGCTCAGGCCCGCGCGACCTCGGCGGCGGGCGTCGAGATTGGGAAGAAGCAGGTCACCTTGGTGCCCGTTTTGAGGCTCGATTCGAGCTCGATCCGTCCGCCGTGGAGTTCGACGAAGCTCTTCACCAGCGCGAGCCCGAGACCCGTTCCCGACTGGCGCGTGACGGAGCGGCTGCCGCGATAGAACCGCTCGAAGACGTGGCCCTTCTCCGGCTCCGCGATGCCGACGCCGGTATCGGCGACCCAAAGGGCGACGCCGTTTGCATCGCGACGCGCGCCGAGCGTCACGGAACCCTTGGGCGGGGTGAACTTGATCGCGTTGCTCAGGAGGTTGAAGAGCGCTTGCTTCACCCGCCGCGGGTCCGCCTCGAGCGTGCCGGCATCGGCAGGGCAATCCAATTGGACCTCGAGCTCCTTCTTCGTGACGGGCTCGCGTGCGAGGCTGAGGACGCTTTCCAGGATTTCGCGGATGTCGAACTCCTCTTTCTCGAGCACGAGCCGGCCGGCTTCGATCGATGCGAGATCGAGTATGTCGTTGATGAGCGAAAGTAGGTACTGGGAGGATTCGAGGATGCCTTCGCTGTATTCGCGTTGGCGCTCGTTCAGCGGGCCGAAAAACTCGTTGGTCAGGATCTCGGTGAAGCCGATGACGGTATTGAGTGGCGTGCGCAGCTCGTAGGACACGTTCGCGACGAACTCGGACTTGAGGCGGTCGGCGGTTTCCAGCGCCTCGGTGCGTTCACGCAGAGCCCGTTCCACTTGGATGCTGTCGGTGATATCGAGAAAGGTGCACAGGATCTTGCCGTCGGGCAGCGGCACGGTGGCGCAGTCGAGCACCTTGCCGTCGCGCCGCTCGATCCGTTCGCTGTGCTGGGCG
This sequence comes from Pseudomonadota bacterium, assembly GCA_027296525.1. Lineage (GTDB taxonomy): Bacteria > Pseudomonadota > Alphaproteobacteria > UBA828 > JAPUJA01 > JAPUJA01. Next base: position 5,127 of record JAPUJA010000055.1, read on the forward strand.
TGCTCCGTGGTGCGGGCGATCAACTCGGTCTTGTAGCCCTCCCAGTCCTCGCCATAGTCGTAGAGCTCCTTCGTGGCCTCGACGATCTCGGCGATGTGCGGCTCGTTCTTGAGCACCGCGTCCTCGAGTCGCCAGAGCTTGACGAAGTTCGGATTGTAGAGGTGAAGCCTGCCGTCGCCGCCGAACACCGCGACCGCCTCCTTGAGCTGGTCGAGCGTCGCGCGCTGGACCGCGATCAGCGTGTTGTACGAGCGCTCGAGCGCGAGCCGGTCCGTCACGTCTTCGCTCAAGAACAACAGGCCGCCGAAGGGATGGGGCGTAACCACCTCTCGGAGCGTCGAGCCGTCCGGCAGGTGGAGGAGGTGCTCCATGGGTTGCGCGAGCGAGGTGAAGAGATCGTTCTGTTGCTTCTTATAGGCCGGGAAATCCGCCTGTTCGGGCAACCGCCGGTTCTCGCGCAGGGCCTCGAGCACGTCGCCGAGCCGGGGTTCTGTGCGCAGCCAGCCTTCGTCGAGATGGAACATCTTGGGGAACGCGTTGTTGAAGTAATTGAGTCGCTTGTCCGGCGTGTAGATCCCGAGCGCGGTGCCCAGGCTGTCGAGCACCTCGGCGTGGGCCGCGATGTGCTGGGCGAGCTCGGTCTCGGCCACCTCGATGTCGGTGATGTCGCGCGCCACGCCGAGCGTGCCGAGATCGTCGGTCACCGTCCGTTCGATGATCTGAACCAGGCGCCGCTGCCCCTCCACGACGACATGGCGCTTCTCGGATTGCGGTTCGCCCGTGGCCAGCGCCCGGCTCGCGAGCTGCTTCGCCTGCTTCACGGCATAGCCCGAGGCGAGTTCGATCTCACCGTTCTTGACGACTCTCTCCACCGTGGATTCGACCCACGCGGCGTAGGCCTTGTTGCACCAGGCGATGTTTCCGTTGCGCTCGCGCAGCCAGACGGGAAAGTCGAAGCCGTCGAGCAAGGCGCGCCAGCGGTCGGCGTCGCTCTCCAGGGCCGCGAGGCGCTCTTTGAGCGCGGCGATCTCGTTCGTATGGCGGGTGATGTCCTTGAACCAAAGCGCGAGGGTGGCCTTCTCACCGTCACCGCGCATCGCGCCGTCGACTTCGAGGCGGCGCGCGCCTTCGCCCGTCACGACCTCCAGCGAAAAGGGCGTGCGCGTCGCGCGCAGCCCGTCCACGGCGCTCTTGAGACGCGCGAAATCCTCGGCCGGAAGATGATCGGCGAGCCGATCGAAGCGGGTGAGGCCCTTCGGATTCGCACCCATCAGCGTTTCGAGCCGGCTCGAGAAGAGCTCTCCCTCATCGCGCGCGCGCCAGAGATAGACGCCGTCGGGCGCCGCCCCGAGGCTCGCGCTGAGGGCGTCGCGCTCGGCGGCGGTCGCCGCCCCTTTCTCCTTGAAGCGTGCGTTCTGGCGGCGGCTGAGCCAGAGCATGCCGATGAGGCCGAGGATGAGACCGATGCCGAGCCCGATCCCGTAGGTCGCGCCCGTGAAGGTGGCTTCCCCGTCGGCTGCCGGGGCCAAGGTCGGGAAGGCGAGGACGAGCATCGCCGCCAACGCCGCCCTGCGGGCGTGCCGAGGCGCGCCGGCGCTTAGTCGCGCTCGAAGCCGAAGCCACCACATCATCGATCCGACGCGCCTCACGCCAAGCCGTTGAAGTCGTCGAGCAGCGCGGCGATCATGCCGCTGTCCGACTGTTCCATGATGGCGTCGGCGCGCTTGATCGCTTCCGTCAGGTTGAGGGACAGGATCCGCTGCTTCACCCGGGCGAGGCTCGGCGTCGACATCGACAGATCGCGCAAACCCAGACCGAGCAGGAGCGCGGTGTAGCGCGGATCGCCCGCCATCTCGCCACACAGATTGATCGGGATGTCGGCGCGCCGTGCCGCCTCGACGGTAAACTGGATGAGCCGGAGCACGGCCGGATGAAGCGGGTCGTAGAGCCGTGCGACCTGCTCGTCGGCCCGGTCGACCGCGAGCGTGTACATCGTCAGGTCGTTCGTGCCGATGGAAAAGAAATCCGCCACCTTGGTCAGGCTGTTGGCCGTCAACGCCGCGCCCGGCGTCTCGATCATCGCGCCGAGCGGGGGCAAGGGCTCGGTAATCGCGACGCCTTTGCGCGCGAGCCGATCCGCGACCCGTGTCATCACGTCGCGCACCCGGCGGACTTCGCCCGTGTTTGTGATCAGCGGCAGCAGGATGCGGATCGGGCCGTGGGCGCCGGCGCGCAGCATCGCGGCCAGCTGATTCTCCAGCAACATGCGGACCTTCATCGAGAGCCGTATGGCGCGCAGGCCCAACGCCGGATTGACACTCGGTGCGAGGTGTTTGCCGACCGAATAGGCGAGCTTTTCGCCCCCCACATCGAGGGTGCGCACGGTCACAGGCTTGCCCGCCATCGCCTCGACGATGCGGCTGAGCTCGTCATACTGCTCGTCCTCGCTGGGCGGTGTTTCCCGGTTCATGAAGAGAAACTCGCTGCGCAAGAGCCCAATTCCCTCGGCCCCCCCCGCGCGCGCCATTTCGACCTCGACGGGAAGTTCGAGGTTCGCCTGAAGCGTGATCGTGATGCCGTCGCGGGTGAGAGCCGGGGTTTCGCGCAGCCGCGCGAGCTGACGGCGCTGACGCTCCTGCTCGGCCTGGCGGGCCTCGTAGCGGGTGACCGTCTCCGAGCTCGGGTTGATGATGACCTGCCCGGCGAAACCGTCCACGATCACCCGGTTGCCCGAATGCACGCGGTTGACGAGCCCCGGCACGCCGAGCACGGCCGCCAGACCGAGCGAGCGCGCCATGATCGCGGTGTGTCCCTCGACCCCCCCGAGCGCGCTCGCGAAGCCGCCCACCCGCTTGGGATCCATCAGCGCGGTATCGGCGGGGGTGATCTCCTCGGCGAGGATCACGCTGCCCTCAGGCAATTTTGAAAAGGCCTGATAGGGCGCTTCGGTGAGATTTCGCACCAGCCGGTAGCTGACCTCGCTGACATCCTGCACCTTGCCCGCGAGATAGGCATCGTCCATCGCGGCAAAGGCCTGAGAGATCGTTGAGAGCTCGGCCTGGATGGCCGCTTCGGCGTTGATCCGATCCTCCGCGATGCGCCGCTCGACGCCGCGCACGAGACGCGAGTTGGTGAGCATCTGGAGGTGGGCCTCGAGTAGGTAGCCGATTTCCTCGGCGGCCGCCTCGGGCAGGGCCGAGGTCTTCGCCAAGAGCGTTTGGATTTGCTTCTTCGCCTTGGTGACGGCGTCCGTGAAGCGCTTGCGCTCGGTTTCGATCGCGGCCTCTTCGATGGGGTATTCCGGCACGTCCACCGAGCCTCTCTCGACGACGTGGGCCGGCCCGATCGCGATTCCCGGCGAGACGCCCTGGCCTTTGAAGACATGCTCGGCGGCTTCCGTCTCGAGCTCCGCGGGATGTTCGGCGCTAGGTTTCATCGAATCCGCCTTCCACGAGCCTTGCCAGAGCCTCGAGCGCCTCTTCGGCATCCGGTCCCAGGGCACAGAGCTCGAGCTCGGCGCCGGGGCCTGCGGCGAGCATCATGAGCCCCAGGATTGACTTCCCGGAAACGGCCGTTCCGTTCCGCGTCACTTCGACCTCGGCGTCGAACGAACCGGCGATCTTGACGAACCTTGCGGCGGCGCGCGCGTGAAGACCGAGCCGGTTGGTCACCGTGACCGTGCGCCTCGAGCGCGGCGTTTCATTCGGGCCGTCGAATTTGGTCATTCCTTACTCGTCTTCGAGCAATTTGCTCGCGACGTTGATGTATTTACGCCCCGATTCCTGGGCGCTCGCCACGGCGGCAGCGAGCCCGGCGCCTTTGCGCACGTCGGCGAGCTTGATCAGCATCGGGAGATTAACCCCGGCGATGACTTCGACCTTCGCCTTGGCCATGACCGAGATCGCGAGGTTGGAGGGGGTGCCCCCGAACATGTCCGTCAACAGGATGACGCCAGAACCATCGTTCACCTCGTCGATGGCTTCGAGGATGTCGTGACGGCGCGCTTCCATGTCGTCGTCCGGTTCGATGCAGATGGTGCGCACCTTCTCTTGGCGACCGACCACATGCTCGGTCGCCGCAACGAACTCCTCGGCCAAGCGGCCATGGGTGACGAGCACGATCCCAATCATCTGCCGGTGCCGGCCTTCGCGCGTCGGTTGCGGCGCTCAGGCTTCGAGGTCACGGTGGCCGATGCTCGCGGGCCACCCCTTATCGCCCAAGGAGGCCGCGAGCCTTTCCGCGACGAAGACGGAGCGGTGGCGACCGCCGGTACATCCAACTCCGATCGTGACATAGGCTTTCCCCTCCTGGTCATAAA
>JAPUJA010000056.1 GCA_027296525.1 Pseudomonadota bacterium
CGACGGCACTTTCCCGGACTATCCGCGCGTGATCCCGGTCGGAAACTACAAGTTCGTCCTGGTGCGCTGTCTTCTTCCGCGCTCGGGCGTGGCGTTCGAGATAGGCCGAAATGAGATCCCCGAAGGTCGAGCCCTGCGCCGCCTTCCGCTTCTCATCGAGAGGATCGACGCCATCCTTGACGGCAACGCGCTCCTTCTTCGCACGATCGCGAGCCTGGCTGAGAGTGAGGTCCGCCCCGTGCCGACCCAGCACCATGAGGCGCTTGCGCCCCTTCTGACGATAGGAGAGCACGAACGCTCTCTTGCCCGATGGGTAGAGGCGCAGGCCGAAGCCCGGCACTTCGGTATCCCAGCGGACATCCCAGCCGCCTCCGTAGGTGAAGCCCCGGATAGCACGGTTCGTAAGCTTGACCTTCAGGACGCCCTCCCTCGAGTGACCATATGAAGTGACCAGGAAGTGACCACCAGATATAGTATACCGCGCGGGCGTGGCCGTAAACGGTGCGCTTTAAGCCACGAGAGAGATAGGGATTTTGAAGGGTGGTCGTAAACGGTGTGGTGACGAAACGACTCGCGTCGGCTGATTGGTATTCAGCGCGCTCGCGTTCCGGATCAGGCTGATCTTGCCTTCCTCGTCCGAATAGGGTGCGACGATTCCGTGCAAGAACTCGTCCGTCAGGCGCGCCTTGTTATGAACGCCGTCGGGGAGCCCTGCGCGCACGAACTCGGCGATCTCGGTCGCTGGCTTGCTCTTCCAGGTCGGGTTGCCGAGGTCGATCATGTCGTCGATCGGCCAGGAATCGTAGGCGACGACGTTCGAGAGCACGAGGCGCTTGACCCGTTCCGGATGCTCGATTGCCATGATGAGCGCGACGCCCCCGCCGGTGTCATGACCGGCGATGGTCGCCTTGTCCAGCCCAAGCGCGTCCATGAGTCTCACGATCATCGCCGTCTGGGCCATGAGCGAACGGTCGAACCGGTCGCGCCGGTCCGAATAGCCGTGGCCCAGGAAGTCGGGCGCGATCGCGCGCGCATGGGGCGCGAGCAGCGGGATGACCTCGCGATAGAGGAACGACCAGGTCGGGATGCCATGCAGGAGAATCACGGGCTCGCCCTCGCCCGCGTCGGTGTAGGCGACGGAAAGGTCGAGGTAGCTCAAGCCGCCGAGCTCGATGCGCGTCTGGTTCTTGCAGAAGGCTTGGTGGTCGATCGGGATTTCCCTTTTTGGCTCTTGCCGCCTCACTTTGAAGCGGGCCTAGGCGCTTTCCCGCTTGATGCTCTGATCGACGGTCTCGCCCCGCGCTTGCGCCATGGCCGCGAGAACCCGCAAGACCATGCACACCGCGAGCCGGGCTGCCGTGCCGCTGACATCGAACACGGGGCAGAGCTCGGAGATATCGATGACGCTGACCGATTTGCGCGCGCCGATCATGCCGACGACGCGCACCATCTCACGGGCCTCGAGCCCGCCCGGCTCCGCGGCCGTGACGCCGGGCGCCGCCGAGGCGTCCATGACGTTGAAGTTGAAGCTTAAATATTGCGCGTCGGTGCCGTTCCAGACCGAGTCGATCGCGTCCCCGGCGACGGCGTCGATACCGCGCTCGACGATGTCGAACATCGGATAGAAGCGCACGCCGCGGCTCTTGGCGAGATCGATGTAGTCCTTCGGGTTCATCGAGTTCCGCACGCCCACGATGGCCACGTTTTCGCCGCTGAGGTTGGGAAGCTCGGTGATGCGCGCCATCGTGCAGGTGCTGACGTTCTTCTCGCCGGCCCAGCTCTCCGCCATGTCGAGATGCGCGCCGAAGTGGAGGCAGCCCATCTTCTTGCCGCTCCCGATATGGTCCGACAGCGCGCGGGCGGCCTCGATCGAGATCGAGCGATCGCCGCCGCAGATGATCGGGGTCTTGTCGGCGGCCAGAACCTCGCGCACCGCGCGGTAAATGCGTTCGCGGGCAACGGCGGGATTGACCTTGGGCATGTCGACGTCGCCGCAATCGACGGCGCAGCCCTGGAGGTCGACTTGATATTCGAACCAATAGGGGAAGTATTCCTGCGAGGCGAGGCGGAATTCGCGCGCACCCTCCTCGGAGCCGGGCTTGCCGATGCCGCCCTCATCGAAAGGAATGCCGACAAAGGCGTAGCGTGCTTTCGATTTCTTGAGCTCTTCGGTGTCGAGCGGCACATGCTCGGAACGCAGGAAGGTAATCTGTCCCGGCGCCCGGTAGTTGCTGGCCTCGGCGCCGCCGAGCGGCGAAAACAGGTGTGCGTAAGCCTTCGCAGGATTCATCGGTCAACCTCCCGGTAAAAGATCTCTTTAGGCTCGGCGCTCGAAGGGTTGGTCACGGTTCCTTACCTTGCTCGCGGAGCGTTTTCGCCCGACTGCCGAGATAGTGGTAGGCCAGGCAGCAGGCGAGCTTGATGCTCATCTGGCTAATGTCGAAGAGCGGCGCGAGCTCGGAGATTTCGAAAATGTCGGCGCCATAGGTGCCGGCGATGCGGGCGACCTGAATGGCCTCGCGTCCCTTGATGCCAAAGGGCTCGGCCGCGGTCGTTCCGGGCATGCAGGAAGCGTCGAGCGAATCGGTGTCCCAGGAACAGTAGATGCCGTCGGTGCCCTTCCAGGCGATGTCGAAGATCTCCCGGGTGCAGGCCTCATAGCCGCGTTCCGCGACCTCGTACATCGGGATCACGCGGACGTCGTTGTCGACGAAGAAGTCCATCCAATCCTTGGGATTGAGCCCGTTGCGTGAGCCCATATGCGCGATGTTCGAGCGGTCGCAGTTCGGAAGCTCAAGCGCGCGGGAGGGGCCGGAACAGTTGGTGTTGTCGATGCCGCACCAATCGGGTGCGGAATCGAGGTGGCAATCGATGTGGATATACCCGATCTTGCCGTTTTTGTGGAAATCCGAAAGCGCGCGCGCCGAGGGGATGGGGACCGAGTGATCGCCCCCGCACAGGATGACCTGGGCCCCGCCATGCAGGCACTCGCTCACATATTGATAGATGTATTCGTGCGAGCGGTCGTTGTTGCCGGGAACGATCGGAACGTCCCCGCAGTCGACGACGCGAAAGAAGGTGAGGAGGTCCACGTCATATTCGAACATGTAGGGGAAATACTGGGTCGAGGCCTCGCGCAGGCCTGCGGGTCCCTGGGACGTTCCGGCCCGCACGATCTGGCCCTGGTCCCACGGCACGCCGAGGAAGCAGATCTTCGCCCCCGCCGCCCGGATCGCCTCGCGCTCGGGCACGCAATAGGGCGCCCCCATGAAGGTCGTGATGCCGCCCGCCTTGAACGTGCCGTTGTGGTTTCTGGGCGAACGGATGTGCGCGTCCGGAGCCGTCTCCGCGGCGGACCCCTGATGCTGGTGGGGCACAAACGACCAAGGTTGCATGCTGCTGCTCATCGACGGATCCTCGTGTCAAGGACGTGCAGAAGTTGAATCGTCCGAGCGGTGGGCGCTCGGCGGAGACTCGGAAGCGGCCTCGGGTATGTCGAGCTCGACCGAGACGAGCTGCATTTCGCGCCCGGTGACGACGCGCGGCGTCGGGGTCCCGCAGGTCGGGCAGCGGAAGTTGTAAAGGCCGCTCGGTGTCTTGACCGCGTCACAGGCCGGGCAAAGGACGCTGAGCGGGACCTCGTCGATCTCGAGAACCGCCCCTTCGCACGCGGTGCCCCGGGCCGCGGGCTCGAAGCAGAAATAGAGCGCGCGCCGGACGGCCGCCAACACCCCGAGGCGCACGCGGAGGCGCGTCACCCGCGACGCGCCGTTTTCAGCCGCGTGCTCGCAGGCCAACTCGATAAGACTGGTCGCGAGCGAGAGTTCGTGCATGGCTTGATGCTCCGCTCAGGCGACCGACGCCGTGCGCGCGCGCAAGGCCCGCTCGCTCGCTTGCCGGATCCAGTCGAGCCAGGCTGGCATGCCTTCGCCGGTGCGCGCGGACAGCCGGATGACCGCGATCTGTGGATTGACCCGCCGGGCATACTCGATGGCTCGATCCGGGTCGAACTCGACATAGGGCAGGAGGTCGATCTTGTTCAAGACCATGAGCTCGGCGGCCGCGAACATGTCCGGGTATTTGAGCGGCTTGTCTTCGCCTTCCGCGACCGAAAGGATGGCGACCTTGTGATCTTCCCCGAGGTCGAAGGCGGCCGGGCAGACGAGGTTGCCGACATTCTCGATGAACAGGACCGTTCCGATCTCCGGCGCGAGTGAGTCGAAGGCGTGGCCGACCGTGTGGGCATCGAGATGACAGCCCCGGCCCGTATTGATCTGCACGGCCCGCGCCCCGGCCGCGCGAATCCGGTCCGCGTCGTTCGCGGTCTCCTGATCACCCTCGATGACGGCGACGGGAAGGCTGCCTTTGAGCGTCTCGATCGTGGCGGTGAGCAGGGTCGTCTTTCCGGCGCCCGGGCTCGAGACGAGATTGAGCGCCAGGATGCCGCGCTCGCCGAAACGGGCGCGGTTTGTCGCGGCATCGGCGTCGTTCTTGGAGAGGATGTCCTGCTCGATCTCGACGAGCGCGCGCCGGCCGTGCCCTTGACCATGCGCGTGATGATGGTGGCCGTGACCCCCGTGCTCTCCGGGTATGCGGGCTTGAGCCAGCGCCCGGCCGTCGAGCCGCGCCTCGCCCTCGCCGCAACCGCAAACGCCGCACATTCCCGATATCTCCCCGCCGGCGGTCCGCTTTGGACCTTATCCATTATCGGCCGATCTTGGCCGCGCCCGGCTTTTGCCCTGCATGGTATGCACGATGCGGCGGTCGAGCTCAATATGAAATCCCCCGGGATGAAATCCCCCCGGAATATGAAGACCCTCCCGAGGGAGGGGAAATTACCGAGAGTGAATTTCGGCCCCGAGCTCGCGCTTGCAGACCCGGCGGACTGGCACCGATAATGCCGACCCAAAGGCCGGGCGGTTCCGCCCGCAGGTGCCGAGGCGAGAAGGGGGTGCCCGGTGAGTGAGCGCGGCTACGAGATCTTCGAGCTCGGCGACGTCGAGCTGCAGTCCGGCGTCACCTTCCCGAACGCCGAGCTCGCCTACAAGACCCATGGGACTCTGAGCTCGGCCAAGGACAACGTGATCGTCTATCCGAGCCGGTTCGGCGGCAGCCACATCGAGAATGAGATCATGATCGGCGAGGGGAGGGCGCTCGATCCGGCGCGCTGGTTCATCGTCGTTCCCAACGCCTTCGGCAACGGCTTTTCCTCCTCGCCGTCGAACGCGCCGCCCCCCTTTGAAAAAGCGAACTTCCCGAATTTCACGCTTTACGACAACGTCGTGCTCCAGCATCGGCTCGTCACCGAGAAATTCGGGGTCGAAGAGGTGCGGCTCGCCATCGGCTGGTCGATGGCAGCCCAAGCGGCCTATCAGTGGGGCGCCCTCTATCCCGGCATGGTCAAGCGGATCATGTCGCTCTGCGGTTCGGCGCGCGTCTCGCGTCACAATTACGTCTTCCTCGACGGCGCGAAATACGCCCTCACCGCCGATTGCGCCTGGAAAGACGGCTTCTACGACGCGCCGCCCATCGTCGGTTTGAAGGCGATGTCGCGGGTCTATGCGGGCTGGGCGTTTTCCCAAGCCTTTTATCGCGAGAAGCTCTATGAGGGGCTCGGTTACGACTCCGTCGAGGATTTTCTTCGGCGCTATTGGGAGGGCACTTTCGTCAAGCGCGACGCGAACGATCTGCTGGCGCTGATCTGGACCTGGCAGCATGCCGACATCGGCGCGAACGATATCTATGGCGGCGATTTCGAGAAGGCGCTCGGCGCGATCAGCGCGCGTGCGATCATCATGCCCTGCGATCACGACCTCTATTTTCGCGTCGCCGATAACGAATACGAGGCCCGCCACATGCCGAACGCGGAGCTGCGCGTCATTCGTTCGCCCTTCGGCCATATGAGCGCGGGCGGCAAGGACCCGAGGGATACGGAGTTCATCGACGCCGCGATCCGGGAGCTTCTCGCCCGCTAGGCAGAACGCGATCGCGCGGTTCGCGCGCGCCCGGGCGATGGTGCTAAGTTGACCGGCGCCTCCGGGGGCGGCGCATCGGCCCGGCCAAAAAAAACAAGATTAAGGGAGGAAAAAAATGAGCGAATTGAGCAAGGCGACCGAGGAGGCCAACGCCGAGGCCCTGAACAGGCTGGTGGAATCCGATCCGGTGCTCGAGGACGTGCTTCCGGCGCGCGAGGCGCTGCCCGGCATGACGGACAACATGATCCTCGCGTCGGGCCCGCAGATGCCCTGGGAGGATTATTTTGGCGGCCAGCGCGAGGGGATCATCGGCGCCGCCCTGTTCGAGGGCCTGGCCGAGGACCGGCCTGAGGCCGAGGCGAAGCTTGCCTCGGGCGAGATCGTGGTCGATGGCGCCCACGCCCACGGCGCCGTCGGCTCGCTCGCCGGCATCTACTCGGCCTCGATGCCCGTCTTCGTCGTGCGCAATAAGGCCTTCGGCAATGCCGGGCACTGCAACTTCTACGAGGGCACGAACCCGCGCCGCCTCAATTACGGGGTCTATGACGAGGGCGTGCGCGACCGGCTCAACTTCATCCACGAGATGGTGGCCCCGGTGGTGCGCGAGGCAATACGGCGCGCCGGCGGCATTCCGCTGAAATCGATCATGAGCCGCGCGCTCCATATGGGCGACGAGCTCCACAGCCGCAACACCGCGGCCTCGCTTCTCTTCCTGCGCGAGCTCGTGCCTCACCTCCTGGCGCTCTCGAAGAGCGATCCGGAGGGCGTCGATAAGACGGTCGAGGCCTTGACCGCCGATCATTATTTCTTCCTGCGCCTCTCGATGGCGTCGGCCAAGTGCATCGCGGACGCGGCCCACGGGGTCGAGGGTTCGAGCGTCGTGACGGGCATGGGGCTCAACTGCAAGGAATTCGCCATACGGGTGAGCGGGCTTGGCGATCTCAACCACTGGATCCGCGGCGATCAGGCGAATGTCGAGGCCAAGCTCTTCGAGGGCCACACCGAGGACGAGATCACCTGGATGGGGGGCGACAGCGCGATCGCCGAGACCGTCGGCGTCGGGGGCTTCGCCCAGGCCGCGGCCTTTCCCTTGCAGCGCTACCAGGGCGACCCGGAGGTCATGGTGAAGCGCAACCTCACCATGTACGACGTCACGGTCGGCGAGAACACGGACTTCCGCATCCCCTATCTGAAGTATCGCGGCACGCCCACGGGCATCGAGATCCACAAGGTGGCGCGCACCGCGATCGTGCCGGTGATCGATATGGGTATCGGCGGCAAGGACGGCGGCCAGATCGGCGCCGGCATCGTGAAGCCGCCGATGAACTGCTTCAACAAGGCGATCGAAGAGTTCAACCGGGCCTATGGTTGAGCGCGCGCCACACGGTCGAGACGGTGTGCGCCGGTTGCTCAGCCGAGAACCGTGCCCACGGTGAGCCCGCTCTGGGCGGCAAACGCGGCGGCCGCGAGCTTCTTGCCGCGCGCGGGGCGGAGTTTGGTGGCGCGGATCGCGCCGTCGGAGGCCGCGATGATGAGGCCGTCACCGCCGATCGCCGTGACCGTGCCCGGCGGCGCATCAGCGGGACTTGAGATCCTCGTCGCGCCGTAGAGCCGGAGCCGCTCGGCCTTAAGCGTCGTCCAGGCGCCGGGCTGCGGATCGCTCCCGCGTATCAGATTGTGGATTTCAGACGCGGGCCTCCGCCAGTCGATGGCGACGTCCTCGGCGGTGCACCAGCCTTCGTAGCTCGCCTGGGATTCGTCCTGGGCGATCTTGGGCGCGTTGCCGCCCTTGACGAGATCGACGGCCTCGAGCACGGCCTCGACGCCCAAGGGAAAGAGCCGGTCGAAATAGAGGCTGCCGAGGGTGTCCTCCTCGGCGATCGCGAGCTCCTTCTGAAGCAGGATGGGGCCGGTATCGAGGCCGTTGTCGGGCCAGAAGATGCTGAGGCCCGTTCGCGTCTCGCCCTGGATGATCGGCCAGTTGATCGAGCTCGGCCCCCGGTGGTGGGGCAGGAGCGAG